>CAZASP010000067.1:0-6749 GCA_964487865.1 uncultured Clostridium sp.
AATGTTTAAAAAATGGTAAAGTAAAAAGAGCAATTTAGCTCTTTTTTTGTTTTAGTAATTTTATTCTTTTATCCCAAAAATTAATTTTACAAATCCTCTTAAAAATTTGGGTACTTTTTTTACAACTACTGTCATATGTATCTCCCTCCTTTATATTTTAACAAGCAAGCCACATGAAACCAACACAAACAATAACAACGCCAATTAGAAATAGCCAACCTGTTATAGGAAGTAATAATACTAACAAAATTCCTAATCCTAGACCGATTAGGCAAATAGCTAATGTTTTTCTAAATACTTTTAACATATAATTATTACCTCCTTCGTTTTTCTATATTATATTATTTTTACTTATTATTAGTTCCTTTTTATGTTTAATTAAAATATAATAGATGGTCAATTATTTACTATTGACAATGTTTAACTTTCTTTTGTACAATAACATTGGATGATAAAAATTATAGGAAGGAATGATTTTAAAAATGAAAAAACAAGATGCAATTACTTTAGTAAAATCATTAAAGGAAAGGTATCCAGATGCTACTTGTAGTTTAAATTTCACCACACCTTTTCAATTAGTAGTTGCAGTTATGCTTTCTGCACAATGCACTGATGAGAGAGTAAATAAAACTGTGCCAGCCTTATTTAATCGTTGTAAAACTATAGAAGATTTTGCAAATATTGATATTGATGAATTAGAAAATTTAATTCATCCTTGTGGGTTTTACAAAAATAAAGCAAAAAATATTAAATTATGTGCTAAGCAGGTTTTGGAAAATTTTAATGGTGAAGTACCTCACACTATGAAAGAATTAATGAGCCTTGCAGGAGTTGGTAGAAAAAGTGCTAATGTTATTTTATTGGAAGCTTTTGGAATTGCTGAAGGAATTGCAGTTGATACACATGTAAAAAGAATTTCTAATTTAATTGGTTTATCTAATAAAAAGGAGCCTGAAAAAATTGAACAAGATTTATTAAAAATTTTTCCAAAAGAATATTTAAAAGATATTAATCATATTCTAATATGGCATGGAAGGAATACTTGCATAGCAAGAAATCCAAAATGTAATGATTGTGTTGTTAATAATCTTTGCAAGTTTTATAAAAACAAAAAATAGCTAATATGCATTGACAAAAGATGAATAAAGATATATAAAAATAATAAAATAAAAAGTAGGAGGTATTTTAATGTTAAAAAATAAATCTAAAATTATTGCTTTATTGATGATTCTTATATTGACTCTTACACTTCCCATAGTAAGAGCTGATAATGAAAATACAAGCAATTCAACTACTCAAGAGGAAGCAACATCTGTTGAAGAAACTACGCAAGATACATCAAATACAACAGATGCAACTAATTCAACGGATAATCAAAATACAGATAGTACATACTCAGAAGAAAATTTTAAAAAGAATGATGTTTATCTATTTGGTGATAATGTCACAATAGATTATATTGTAGATGGAAATTTATTTGTTTTTGCAGATGAAGTAGTTATTAATTCTCAAATTGGTGGAGATGCCTTCATCTGTGCTAACTCTGTTACTATTGAACAACAAGGATATATATTTAGTAACTTGTTCACTTGTGCTAAAAATGTGACTATAAACGGAGTTGTATACGATTTGTATGTAGCTTCCGAAAATACTACAATTAATGGCTATGTATATCGTGATGTTAAAATAAGTTCTAATACCGTTAATTTTGTAGGAACTGTTGGCAGAAATGCTTATGTAACTTGTGGCAATATTAATTTCCTACAAAGTACAGATGAAAATAATACAGAACAACAATCTACTTTACAAGGTTCAATTAGCGGTAATTTGAATTATTATTCTAAACAAGAAGCTTCTATACCAGAAGGTTTCGTAAAAGGTGAAACAAATTTTGAACCTTTAAAAACTACTAACGCAAATTCTATACAAACTGCCATTTTAACCTTAGGTTCTTTCGTTGCTACTGTTGCTATTATTTGGTTAGTTTGCTTATGGCTTGCACCTAAATTCTTAAAGAATAATACATCACTTTTAACTACTAAAAAAATATTGCCTACCATAGGTTTAGGTATATTAACACCAATTGTCTTAGTTATATTATCAATTATATTATTCTTTATAGGTATAACTTCTATGGTTGGAGTATTGTTACTTGCAATATTATTTGTTTTATTAGCTATAAGTACATCTATATGTGTTATCACAATTAACGATATTATATGTAATAAATTAAAAATAGAAAAGAATATTGCCATATTCGGTATTTTAATTGCTACATCAATAGTATTATGGCTAATAGGATTAATTCCTTGGGTAGGACTTTTAGTAAAAATTATAGTTGCTATTTTAGGATTAGGAATTATTACTACAAATTTAATTTTTAAAGAAAAATTAATAAAAGAATAATAATAAAATAATAATAAATGAAAAATACCAAAAGTTATTGTCTTTTGGTATTTTTTATTTATTATTATTTTTCATCATTATCTAACATTTTAATAAATATCACATCTTGTACAATGTTAATAATTGAATAAATTATAACAATTATACCTACAGCTTGTATTACGGCTCCTGTATTTATTAAAATGTATATTCCTGCTATTATAGTTGCAATTGCTAGCAATAATGTTAATAACCATATTTTTGATTTATAATCTTTCCATATTATTGTCGTTTGTAAATTTATTATTCCATTATATATAATCCAAATAGCAATTATTATTCTAAAAAGTGAAGCTATTATATTAGAACAAAACATAATAATTATTCCGACAATAACTGCTGCAATTGCTATTGCTAACAAATAGTTATTGCTTTTTCCATCAGCAAAATAGTCAATTGCTTTTAGTATTCCTATTATAATACATATTAATCCTAATATAATTGAAATCATTGACATTACAAATTCTGGTCTTGATATTGCCAAAACTCCAAATAAGAATAATAACAATGATACAATTATATCTGTCCAATTTGATTTTTTCAAAAATTTCTCCATATTAATTCCTTCTTTAAACATTTTCTTTTTCTTTTTTAGCAATTACCTCTTTTCCATCATAATATCCACAGTTCTTGCAAACTCTGTGTGGCATTACTGGTTCATGGCAATGTGGACAACTTGCAAGTGTTGGTTTTTCTTTTTTCCATGTTGATCTTTTTGAGTGTGTTCTTGCTTTTGACCATCTTCTTTTTGGTTGTGCCATCTTAATCCCTCCCTTGTTAAAGATATATATATTTTTTTTCAATTTTATTTGCTAAGTAACTTATATTTTAAGTCACTATAAAATTATACAAGTATTTTCCTTTTTTGTCAATAGTAGGATTATACCTATTTTTTATAAGTCAATTTTTACATCTTCACGTTTCTTATCTTCCGCATTAAAGAATTCTCTTTTCACTAATCCCTTTGAATTTGCAATTATACTAGATGGAAATGTAACTAATTTTTGATTATATGATGATACATTAGCATTATAAAGTCTACGTGCTGCCTGTAAATGTTCTTCAACATCTGCAATAGCTTGTTGTAAAGTTTTATAATTTTCATTTGCTTTTAATTCTGGATAATTTTCAGCTAAAGCATTTATTTTTGCGAAATTATCTTCCATATCAGCATTTGCTTTATTTTTTTCTTGCATTGACATGTTTTCTCGTAACTCAATTGTTTTGAATATTGTTTCTTGCTCGTATTTTGCATATCCTTTAACAACATCTATCATTTTTGTTAAGACATCATATCTTTTTGTTAAAGCTACATCTATACCTGAGCTTGCTTCATCAATTTTTACTATTGACCTATTTAGTCTATTAGATATTGAAATTATATATCCAATTATAATTAAAATAATAACTACTATAAAAATTGTTAGTACCATATTTTTACACCTCTTTCTTAAACAAATCATTATCCATATTAAGTTCATCTACAAATTGTGTTATCATTTCTATATCTCCAGAAATTTTTGTAATTATCTCTTCTTCATTCAGTTTTTTGAATACGCCTCCTGGCTCAAATGAATCTTCATTATTGTATATTCCAATATGTAAACAATTATTTACAAAACAGAAAAGAAGTTTTCCTTTGTTTTGTTCATCTAGTTTTTCTATTTTTTCCATCAAACTCGGAGTTATAATATAAAATGCATCATGTTCATTTTGTGCAAATACATTAAATTTTTTATTAAAGCTTTCTGATTCCATTTCTACTTTTTTGTATAATTCTTCTTTATTTCCAAAAAACCTCTTTACTTTTGAATTTCCGAATCCTTTTTGTACAATTTGAACATTTGCTTTAAATATTTTATTAAAATCAAATACCATCCATCTACCTTTAAATATGGTTTCATATGTTGTACTCGTATTCCCATCTGAATCAGTTGTTCTATATTCTTCTTCAATATGTACATCGGATTGTTCAAACTTTATATCTTTGTATTTAGCTGATATATAATCCTCTGAATAAAATCTATCTCCCATATGCATCATTTGGGTACTTGCTATTGTTTCGTATGAAATACCGCTAGAAGGCATATAAACTAAATCTGTAAATTTTCTTTCTAAAGCTTTTTGTACAAATGTATTTTTAAATACTCTTTTATATTCAGACTTTAATTTTGATGTACATATTACTGTAACAAATATTCCTAAAAGAGCTACAACACTTATAGCCATCATACAAAACATATAATTTTTAGACATAAACAATATTATTATAATAACTACAATAGTTATTATAGTTCCAATTAAGTAACGTTTTTTTAGTGCGTTTCTTATTTCTTCTAATTTATCCATTTTTTCTTATTCTCCTTAGTATAAAATATACATTAATAAAATTTAAATGTCAATAATTTAACTTGTTTTATTTTTTTTGCATACAATATTTTATATATAATTGCTTAATATTTTGCTTTGTTAAAGTTTTATCAATTCCTTTTTCAGCGACTTCTGTCAGAACAGCTGTTACAAATTGTTCTGTTTTGGGGTTAACTTCTATTTTCTTCCTTTCTTTTTCCCAATAAGATAATTCAAATTCTTTAGTCCATTTTTTGCCCTGATACACAATTCCTGCTGCCAGTTTATCACAAATCATTTCTGTTGCATATTTGTATGGAATAACAGGAGTGCTATTGGGTGCTTCATGATCTACCCAATAATGTGTATGATGTTTATTTCTTCCTTTATGGTGTAACCAAGCTTTAGAATATCCTTGTTGCTTTTTTGCCTCTATAATAGGAGAATGATTTCCTGTATAATATTTTACACTTTCACAAAATTCTGTTGGCGAATATTTTGATATATCATGCATTAAGCCTCGCCAAGGCTCTCCTATTTTACAACATAATTTAAATACTACCCATTTATGATGTGTAATTAGTTTGAAGTGTTTTAGTGCATTTTTTAGATACATTTTATTACCTCCAAGTTTAGTCTACTACAACTTTTTTAAAAAATCAATAAATTTTATTTCACTTTTTGCATACAATATAAAAATAATAATATATAAATTGGAGGTTATTATGTGTGGATTTGTTGGATTTACTAATCTTAAAGAAAATGTAATACAAGATAAAAATGTTATAAAAGCCATGAATGAAACTCTTTCAAAGAGAGGTCCAGATGAAGATGGCTACTACATAGATAATCATATTTCTATGGGGCATAAAAGGTTAATTGTAATTGATCCAGAAGGTGGCAAACAACCCATGATAGAAAAATATTCTTATGGAGATTTCGTTATTTGTTATAATGGTCAAATTTATAACACAAAAGAATTGCGTGAAACTCTTTTAGAAAACGGTTTCTCTTTTTCTGGTCATTGTGACACAGAAGTTTTATTAAAGAGTTATATTCATTATGGTTATGATGTTGTTAATCATTTAAATGGTATTTTTGCATTTGCTATTTGGGACAGTAAAAAGCAAGAAATATTTCTAGCAAGAGATCATTTTGGTGTTAAACCATTATTTTATACAATAAAAAATAATACTTTAATTTTTGCTTCCGAATTAAAAGCAATTTTTGAATATCCTAATGTTAATAAAGAATTAGATTCACAAGGAATATCTGAATTATTTGGTATTGGCCCAAGCCATACTCCTGGAACTACTATTTTTAAAGACATTTTTGAAATTAAGCCTGCACATTTTGGAATTTTTAATTCTTCTGGCTTTCATTTAAAAAGATATTGGAAATTAACTTCCAAAAAACACACAGATAATTTTAAGCAAACTTGTGAAAAGTTAAAATTTTTGTTAAATGATGCTATTACAAGACAATTAGTGTCTGATGTTCCTTTATGTACTTTTTTATCTGGTGGACTTGATTCTAGCATCATTACCAAATTTGCTGCAGATTATTGCAAAATGCAAGGTCTCCCTCCATTAGATACTTATTCAATAGATTATGTTGATAATGATAAAAATTTTGTAAAGAGTGATTTTCAACCAAATTCTGATAATTATTATATAAATTTAATGAATCGAAATTTATACACAAATCATCATAATATTGTAATTGACACACCTGAACTAGCATCTTATTTAGAAGATGCAGTAATTGCTAGAGATATGCCTGGTATGGCAGATATAGATTCTTCTTTATTATTGTTTTGTAAAAATGTAAAAAAAGAAATGACTGTCTCTCTAACAGGCGAATGTGCAGATGAAATTTTTGGTGGATATCCATGGTTTTTTAGAGAAGATGCATTAAATAGTAACACTTTTCCTTGGTCTATTGCTTTACAAGAA
>CAZASP010000068.1:0-6746 GCA_964487865.1 uncultured Clostridium sp.
GTAATAGTAAGAAATATATATTTAATATAAAAGCCAATGTGCCTCTTGAAAAAAACAAAAAAAACTGATATAAATAAATAGAGCAAAATCATACTAAGGAAGTAAAAAATGAAAGATTATTGGAAAGAAAAAATTTCAAAACAATTAAATAAAAAGAAAATAATTATAATAATAATTGCAGTAATTCTTTTATCAGCAGTAATTACTGTTTCAGCGGTTTATTATAATAACAAGCCAGCTAGAGAATGGATAGATAGATATATTTTTAGAAAAGAAGTCAAGCAAGACAATGTAAGTATAATAGATTTAAAAGAAAGTGAAAATACAAATGTATATGCATTTAACAAATACATAGGAGTATTAAGCAAAAATGTTTTTAATATTTACAATAGTACAGGAAGTGAAGAAAAACAGCTAGAAATCCAAATATCTAATCCAATTTTTGATTCTGCCAATAGATTTTTGGCAATTGCAGAAAATAAAGGAAAAAAACTATACCTAATAACAGACAAAGACATCAGTTGGGAAGCTACAGTAGATGGAGATATATCACAAATACATGTAAACAAAAACGGTTATGTGGCAGTTGTAATCACAAATACAAGTTATAAAACGGTAATTGAAATGTACAACCCACAGGGAAAAGAGATGTTTAAAACATATTTATCATCTACAAGAACAGCAGATGTTGCTATTTCAAATGATAACAAATATCTAGCTATAGCAGAAGTTGATACTTCAGGAACAATTATACAGTCTAATATAAAAGTAATCTCAATTGAAAAAGCAAGTGATGACCCAACAAACTCTATTGAGAATACATATAGAGGAGATGCAGATAAACTAATTACCAACATAAAATATCAAGATAAAGATAGACTCGTTTGCATGTATACAGATGATATTCAAGTATTACAAGATAATAAACCTATACCATTAATTACAAATGAAAACAAAAAAACAATATTCCAATCTATTGAATTAACAAATCATGCTGTAGAAATTGAAGAAAAATCTTCTGGACTATTCACTGCTGATTCTTTAGTACATATTGTAAATACTGAAAACGGAAATCAAAAGGAATATACAGCAAATGCTATAACAAAAGAAATGTATACTTATGGAAATATAATAGCTTTAAACTTAGGAACAGAAATAGAATTTGTAAACACTGATGGTTGGTTGGTAAAACGTTATATAGCAAACCAAGAAATTACCAAAATTGTAGTATCTGATAGTTTAGCAGGAATTATATACAGAGATAAAATAGAAATTATTAATTTATAAAAAACTTGAAGTGATATTTGTATGAAGCATTGAGCAAAGTTAGAAGGGGCGGATTTTATATGGAAATAATAGCTGACTTAACAATTATTGGAATTATTTTGTTATCAACATTTTTAGCTTATAGAAAAGGGTTTGTAAAACTTTCTATCAGTTTATTTGCATTTATTATAGCAATTGTAATTACCTTTATTTTCTATAAACCAATTTCAAATTTTGTAATTAATGCAACTGGTATTGATGAAGCCATTGAAAATGGAATTTATGAAAAAGCAAATAGTATAATGGAAGAAAATAAACAAGATGATAGTTTAACTGAGCAAATTATAGAAACAACACAAAACAATATGTTACCAGAAACAGCAAGAAACCTAGCAATAAATATAGTAACAGGAGGCACAATTATAGTTCTATTTGTAGGTATAAAAATTGCATTAAGATTTATTACGATATTGGCAGATTTAGTAGCTAAATTACCAATTATTAAGCATTTCAACAAAATTGGTGCAACAATTTATGGTGTAATAAGAGGAATTTTAATTGTATATGTCTTATTACTTGTAGTAGGTATCTTTGCACAAATAAATCCAAACAATACAGCAAGCGAAAGTATAGAGCAGTCATATCTTGCGAAAACCATGTATGAAAACAATATTCTAAAAGTATTTTTTACCAATTTTTCTTTTTAATAAGTTGCTTTTTAATAACAATTTTGTTATACTTATAGCATGAAAATTTAGGAGTGAATAATTTTGGGAAATAAACAAATGAACAAAAAGAGCACAAAAAACAGTAATAATAGCAAAAACAGCAGTAAAAACAAGAAAAAAAATAAGAAAAATGGAAGAAAAATATTATTCATATTTTTATTAGTTGTATTAATAGCAGGAGGAGTATTTGCGTATAGAGTGTATAAAAATGGTGGGGGAATGTCTGGAATGTTAGCAACTATGGTAGGACATGATGAAAATACTAAAAAAAATTTAGGAGAGTTCAAACTTTTATTATTAGGAATTAGTACAGACCAAGAAGGTGTAGAATTAACAGATACAATAATGGTAGCTTCTTATAATCCTAATACACAAAAAGCTACTTTGTTCTCAATTCCAAGAGATACCTATACAGGAAAAACACCATCAAAAGCTACAGCATATGAAAAAATAAACGCTCTATACAGCAGAAAACATAGACCAGATGAAACACTAGAAGCAGTTAATCAAATTACTGGGTTAAATATTCAATACTATGTTGTAATAAGAACAGAAGCACTCATAAAATTGGTAGATGTTATAGGAGGAATAACATTCAATGTTCCAATTGATATGGACTATGATGATCCAACACAAAATTTACATATACATCTAAAAGCAGGAGAACAAAAACTAGATGGAAACAAAGCGGAGCAAGTTGTTCGTTTCCGCCATAATAACGACGGAACCACTTTCCCAGAAGAATATGGGGATAACGATATTGGTAGAATGAAAACACAAAGAAACTTTATTATGGAAGTAATAAAGCAAACAGCAAAACCAGAAAACATCTTTAAATTAGGTGAAATTTTAGAAGTAGCAAAAGAAAACGTTATAACAAATATAGATTTCAACGTAGCAAAAGACTATATACCTTATGTCGTAGAATTTAACACAGATAATTTATTAACAGCAGCATTACCAGGAGTAAGCACAAATAAAAACTCATCAGGAGTATGGATATATTTACATGATGTAGCAGAAACTAAAAAATTAGTACAAGAATTATTTATTGACAGAGATATAGAAGAAACAATAACTGAAGAAGGAGAAGAAGGTTCAACAGAAAACACAACATCAACAGCAAGTAGCACAAGTAAAAGCAGTATTAAAATTGAAGTATTAAATGGTAGTGGAAAAACTTCTAATTTAAAAAAAGTAGTAAGTCAACTAGAAGGTGCTGGATATAAAGTATATAGAACGGGAAGCACTACTACAACTTCAAAAACTACAATTAATAACAAAAAAGATGTAAGCGATACTTTATTAAAAAACATGAAAGATGTTATTGGTAGTGGAACAATAGAAGAAAGTGAATCAAGTTCAAGTAAAGTAGATGTAACAATTGTAATCGGAAAAGATTATGAATAAAATTAAAAGGGGCATAGTTTTTATGCTTATGCCCCAAATTATTATTTTAAGATTAAAAATCCTCATTTTTATTTTTCTTTTTAGTAAAAAATAATATATAAATAAAAATTAAAATCAAAATACAAATTCCAATTTCAGCTATCCAAATAATCAACTTAGACTTTATTACAGAATGAGAAGCTATTAAATCAGATTTATAAGAAACTCCATCAACAGTATAAATAACAGTTCCTAATTTATCGCCTTGCTCAATAGGTGATTTAATATCGTCTTTTAAATTTATTTCGAAAGGAATTTCTTCTTGAGTTATATCATTATCCAATAATACAGAAATTGAACTGTTAGACAATAAATCTAAATATTTTGTATCTTTTGTAGCGTTTTTTATTTCTATTTGTGTTACCACATCATTTTCATTTAACAAATTTCGAATTGAATAATTATTATAACCAAATTCATACAAAAGCTTCGTATCTGTAAATATTGTAGAAACATTATTTTCTGTCTTACTTTTTAAAATAACACATATTAATTCTAAATCATTTTTATAGCTACAAGAAACTAAGCAATTTCCAGCTTCACTTGTATATCCCGTTTTACCAGATGTTATATAAGGATAATAATTAGGATTGTTAGGAATAATTAGTTCATTGGTAGAATTATAAGTTCTAGTATCATATTTATTGGTTGCAGGAATAGCACAAGAAGCACTACCAGCTATTTTTCTAAAAGTTTCATTTTTGATACAATATTTCATAATGATGGCCAAGTCATGTGCGGTAGTATAATGATTTTCATCATGCATACCAAAGCTATTTGTGAAATGAGTATTATTTAAACCAAGTTCATGTACTTTTGTGTTCATCATAGCAACAAAACTTTCAAAAGAACCACCAACATACTCAGCTAAAACATTAGCAGCATCATTAGCAGAATGTATTAACAAAACTTGTAGTAATTGTTCAACTGTTAATTGTTCACCAATTTGAAGAAAAGCAGAAGAATATCCATCTGGAATAGACATCACAGCATCATAACTAACAGTAACAACTTCATCTAAACTGCAATTTTCTATAACAAGAATGGCTGTCAAAATTTTAGTAGTGCTAGCTGGATACATCTTTTTATCAGCATTTTTGCTATAAAGTATTTTATCTGTATTTGTATCAATTAAAAGAGCAGCTTCTGAACCAATTTCAGGCTCTTCTGAAACTGCAAAAACAAAAGATGTATTAAAAAAAAATATTATTACAATTAATAGTAGTATAATTAATTTTTTCGAGAATTTTTGCTTCATTTTTATTTCTCCAATCTATTTATAATATAATATATCATTTTCTTAAAATTTTCAATCAAAAAATAAAAACATAAGGAGGTTTTCAGATGTATAATCTAAATCAAAAACAAAAAATCATAGTAGGTATTTTAATATTTATTGTTAGTGGATTTCTAATTTATTATGTGTATGCAAGAGGAAATAATACAGATGAACAAATAGAATTACAAAATACAGCAGAAACAACAGAGCAAACAGAAGAAGAATATAGTGATAAAGTAATATTAGTTCATGTATCTGGTGCTGTTAATAAAGAAGGAATTGTAGAACTTAAAGTTAATAGCAGAATTGCAGATGCAATAGAAAAAGCAGGAGGAGTTAGAGAAGATGCTAGTATAGAAGATATTAATTTAGCATATAAATTAGAAGATGGAATGAAAATACACATTCCTACAAAACAAGAAAGGGAAGAACAGAAAAAACAACAAAAACAGCAACAAGAACAACAGCAAGAAAGCAACAACACAGAAAATTATGTAACAACATCAAGTGGTATTTTTGAAGATGAGAAAGAATCAAATATAAACCAAGAACAAAACTCACAAAATTCAAAAGTTAATATTAATACAGCCACACAAACTCAACTAGAAACATTACCAGGAATAGGTCCAGCAACTGCAACTAAAATTCTTGAATATCGAAAAGAAAAAGGAAAATTTAATTCTATAGAAGATATTAAAGAGGTAAGTGGAATTGGTGATGCAAAATTTGAAAAAATAAAGGATTATATTACTGTAAAATAATTAGTATTTGATAAATATACATATAAATACACCTCTAAATATTAAAATTCAATATTTAGAGGTGTAAAAATCATAATAGATTTATATTTTTATTTAATTAAGATTGCTCTTTGCCATATTGTTCTTTTATTTTATTAGCTTTTCTTCTGACTCTTGTTAAAGCAGTATCAACAGACTTAGTATTGCAATTCATAAGATTTGCTATTTCTACGTAAGACTTCCCTTCATTGAAGTAATTTAATACTTGTTTTTCTCGTTCACTTAAACTATTGTTTATTTCATAGTACATTTTATTATAAAATTCTTTATTAGAAACACTTTCATATGGATCTTGACTACTTTCTGATTTAATAACATCAAGAACTTTAACATTTTCATCATAACTAATAGGTGAATTAATAGAAATTGCTGTATTAAAAATAAGATTTTTGTATCTATTAGCATTTTTAATTACTGTTATTAATCTTCTTTCTATACAAATATTAGCAAAAGTTTTAAAAGACACATGCTTTTCTTCATTATAATTTTGAGTGGCTTGATATAATGCAATTCTACCTTCTTGCATAATATCACTTTTTTCAGATCCTTTTGTATAGTATTTACTTGCTTTACTTTCCACAAATTTTTCATATTTGTTCATTAAAAAGTCTAAAGCGTTGTCATCGCCTGATTTAATGTTTTTTAATATTTCTTCGTCAGACATATTGTTATAATTTATTTCTTCATTAAATGCCATTTATGTATACTCCTAAATATGAATTTTATTTATTTTTTGTTTATTATTTTCAATCATTAAATGATTGTTCTTTTTATCTTTTGCTTTTCACATTAGTTATATCATAAAATCTTTTAAATAACAAGAAAAATAGCTATAATTTTGCAAGATCTTAAATTTGAAAGCAAATTTGTGCTAGCTTTGAAAATATGTAATAAATTGAAGATTGCTAGGATATGGTTAATTCTAATTAAATTATGGATTTTTAATATTATTCTAATGAATATTTTTCTGGTTTTTTCATATAATAGTAGTCAGTCATAAAATTTATATATTAAAAAATATATTAAACTTTTGTAACAAAAAATGTGCTGACTAGTAAAAATGAATTTACAGCTTAAGCCAAGTAATTATTTGAAAAGGGCTTGACAAGTTTGTTTTGCAGTAGTATAATAAAAAATACCAATACATCGCGGAGTGGAGCAGTTGGCAGCTCGTTGGGCTCATAACCCAAAGGTCGGTAGTTCGAGTCTACCCTCCGCAACCAA
>CAZASP010000069.1:0-6616 GCA_964487865.1 uncultured Clostridium sp.
TCTACATTTAAATCAACTTTTTCTTTTGCAAATACATTCACAGAAAATGTAATTATAAAAATAAATACTAATAGTATGGTTAGTTTCTTTTTCATATTCAACATTTCCTTTCCTTTGATTTTTAAAATTTTTATATATAAGTATCTATTTTAATTTAGTACTATGATTATATCACAGTTTTTTTTTATTTGAAAGAATTTTAAAAAAATTCTAAAAAAATTTTGACTTTTAGCTTTTTAAAAAGTTTACTTACAATCTCGCAATCTAATGCTACTACATCGTTACAACATTTTATTTTTTACCTGCCACCAGATTAGGTGCGATTTAGCAGCCATAAGTGCAGGAGTATCTATAATATCACACGCTAATTTTGACATCGTATTTCCAGAACATGGTGCAATAATCATAATATCAGTTAATCTCTTAGGTCCAATTGGTTCAGCATCTTCAATTGTATGAATTATATTTTTTCCTGTTATGTTCTCTATCTCTTCAATAAATTCTTTTGCTTTTCCAAATTTTGTATCCATTGAATAACTGTTATATGACATAATTGGTAATATTTCTGCTCCTTTTTGAATTAATTCCTTCATTTTAGGTATGGTTTTCTTAAAAGTACAAAAAGAACCAGTAAGTGCAAAACCTATTTTTTTATCTTTTACTTCCAAACTTATATTGTCCTCCTTTCATTTTTCTTCTTTATATATAATATGAAATTATGTAAATTTTGAAAGTTATTTTTGATTTTTTATTATCATATTTAATTTAAATAATAAATAGTTATTTAATGGTGATTATTTGAAAAGAACAAAAATATTTTTTATGAATGGAATTATACTAACTACAACATCGCTTATAATGAAATGTATAAGTATGTTATTTGGTATATATGTTTCAAATAAAATAGGTTCTGAAGCACTTGGAGTGTTCAATTTGGTTATGTCTGTGTATTTATTTGCAATTACTTTGGCTACTTCTGGTTTGAATCTTGCTTGTACCTATCTTGTTTCAGAGCAGTTTGAAAAAGGGAAGTTTCTAGATGGTTTAAAAGCTGTTAAAAGTTGTTTGTTTTTTTCTTTATTACTAGGTTTAGGGAGCAGTTTACTTATACTATTTTTTTCAAATACAATTTCACAAAATTGGCTAAAGTCAATGGTTTCTAATATACCACTTTATTTAGTTGCCATAGGACTACCATTTATTGCTATTTCAAGTGTTTTAAATGGATATTTTTCTGCAAGAAGAAAAGCTTATAAAAGTGCAATTTCTCAAGTATTTGAATTACTCGTTAAAATATTATCAAGTATTATATTATTAAATTTATATAATATACAAAATGTTGAATCTGTTTGTATTTGCTTAATTTTAGCTGATGTTATTTCAGAAATTTTCTCTTGTTGCCTATTGTTTATTTTATACAAAATAGATAGATATAAAATTAGTAACTATGCAATTACGAATTTTACTTTTAAAAAACAAATTTTAAAAATTACATTTCCAGTTTCTATTACTTCATATATTCGTTCTGGTTTATCTACTTTAAAACAATTTATGATTCCTAGTAGGTTAGCATTATATGGACTACCATATAAACTTGCTTTATCTGAATATGGTAAAGTAGATGGAATGACAATGTCTGTTATTTTATTTCCAAATGTTTTTATATCTTCTTTTAGTGGGTTATTAATTCCTGAATTTGCTAGTTTAACGGCTAAAAATTATAAAAAGAGAATACTAGAAATTAGTAAAAAAGTAATTTTTACCACTTCTGTATTCTCTATAACTATTTCATTTATATTATATTTCTATGCAAATAATATTAGTCTTATAGTATTTAAAAATATAGAGTGTGCTAAATACATTAAAATGCTTTCTCCCTTAATTTTATTTATATATTTGGATAATATTATAGATAGCATGTTAAAAGGTCTAAATAAGCAATCTGAAGTTATGTTTTGCAACATTTTAGATTTATTACTTACAATTTGCGTGCTATATTTTTTCTTACCTAATTTTGGATTAATGGGATATCTATTATCTATTTTAATCAGCGAAACTTTTAATTTTGCAATTAGCTATTTTCAATTACATAAAGCAATAGGTATTAAAATATCTTTTTCAATGTTGATTTGTTTTTTATTTGCTATATTTTTGAGTTGTTTTGAAATATTTAAAGTTCTGTAACAAAAATGTAATATTTTTTATTGATTTTTCTGTTATAATATAGATAGTACAAAAGATTTTTTGGAGGATAAAATGCTTTTTTATAATTTTGATACATTAACAAATTTTATAAATAACAATTTAATTTCAAATATAAAAAAAGAACAAGATAATCTTATTCAGCTAAAAATATTGTATAATAATAAAAAAAATAATTTTTTAGCTATTACAACTAGTTTAATAGAATTGTCAGACAATATTGAAAAAAGTAAACTAGATGATTTCAGAAATACGATTACTCTATTAAAAAATTCTTTTTCAGACATTGATGCTATTTTACTTTTAATTGATAAATTAACTGAAAATTTAGATTCAATAGTTTCTCTGTATGATAAAAACTTAGAGTTTTATGAAGAAGAAATAAAAGCTAATTTAGTTGAATATAATAAACAAAGAGATGAATTATCTAACAAAATTTTAGATTTTGAAAATACAAAATCATCTGTTATAAAGAATTCTATTAAATCTTCAAGTAATATGCCTGAAACCAATTTTACTTTTGATAAAAACACACAGGTTGATATAGAATTAAATCCAAGCGATTATAATGTATTAACTATTTCAGAAAAAGAACAAAAAGCCTATTTGCCATTTTTCTATTCTGAAGTAGTTGATATTTATAATAATTCAAGTAATAAATATAAAACTTTACAAGATGTCGTCAATAATTTGTATGTACTTCCTCTATCTCGATTTAAAAATTCATCTATTTCGAGATTTCGAGAAGCATTTAATCTAATACGTAAAAAGGAAAATGGTAAAATTACACAAGCTTTAGACTTAGGATTAGAATTAATGTTTAAATATAACTTAAATCCAATCATTATAGCTGCTTGTAGAAATTTGAATGAATTAGATATTTATTTAGACTGCTTAGATGAAAATGAATTATATGATTATAAATGTTTTGAAATAAAATTTGAAGTAATGCCACAAATAACCAAATCAGGAAAAAAAGATACCTTTGCATTTTAAGGTATTTTTTTCATTTTTTAGTACAAACTAAATTTATTATTTAATAAATTAAAGGGTGCATCATGAATCAGATTTTATCTACAAAACTTAATAAAAATATTAATACTAATAAAAAGCAAAAATGGTTTAAGTTTCAATTTGCTTTTTCTATTTTTAGTATCTTTGCATTACTAATTAGTGGATTTATGTATTTAAATAATTTGAAAAAAAAAGCTAATTTATCAAATAACTTAATAAGCAATTATAATATTTCTAAATTATATAGCAATTCAAATCTTAATAAAACAGAAACTCCTCCAACTGGTGTTTTTGGCATTATTGAAATTCCTAAAATTAATTTGTATTACCCTGTTTTTTCAAATTTAACGGAAAATTTATTAAAAATCTCTCCTTGTAAGTTTTATGGTGATACTCCTAATGTTAATGGCAACATATGTATTGCTGGACATAATTATGATAATTCTTTGTTTTTTAGTAATATATCAAATTTGGCAGTTAAAGATGAGATTCGTGTTTATGACTCAAAAGAAAATTTATATGTTTATGTGGTATATGATGTTTATGAGGTAGAAGAATCAGACCTATCTCCTATTTTTAATTATAATCCAAATGAAAAAATATTAACTTTAATTACTTGTAATAATATAAATCAAAATCGAGTTATTGTCAAAGCAAAACAAAATTAAGACTTTCTATTATAGAAAATCTTAATTTATATTTTTTAAATTATAATCTATTATTTATTAAATATTATTGTATTCTTTAACTTTTTTATAAGCATATACAGCTGATATACCAAATACTACTACTAACATTCCTACTGGGATAGAATCCGCAATACCAGTTTTTGGTAAGTTTGTTGTATTATTATAAATGCTTGAAGTACTAGTGCTAGTGCTAGTGTTTGTGTTAGTATTTGTGTTTGTGTTATTAAGAGCTACATTATTAATAGGTGTATTGGAAGTTGCTGTAGAAGTAGTAGAAGGCGTACTATTATTTCCACTTAAACTATTTGTTAAATCTACAGTGTTAACAGCAAATACACTAGTTGTAAACATAATTAGCATTGTTGCAATTAATATAATTGAAGATAATTTAATTAAATTTGGTTTCATATTCATACTCCTTACTTTTTATATATTTTTTATTAGTATTATTACAATCATATTTAATTATACCTCTTTTTTATGTATAATTCAAGTGATTTTGACAAAAAATACATAAATATTTAAATTTCTTTCGTTCACATTATTATTTTAAACTTAAAAATGAAATAAGTCAATACTTTTTTTACATTTTTGATTTTACATTTATATTACAAACTTGTTACGCCTATTATACATTAAATTTAAATAGAACTATATCACCATCTTGCATAATATATTCTTTACCTTCAGAACGCACTAATCCTTTTTCTTTAGCAGCTATCATTGAACCTGCTTTCATTAAATCATCATAAGATATAACTTCCGCTTTTATAAAACCTCTTTCAATATCTGAATGAATTTTTCCAGCTGCTTGTGGTGCTTTTGTTCCTTTTTTTATTGTCCATGCTCTTACTTCTGGTTCTCCAGCTGTTAAAAATGAAATTAATCCTAACAAGTCATAACTTTTTTTAATCACTTTATCTAGTCCACTTTCTTCTAGACCTAGAGCTTCTAACATTTCTTTTTTATCATTATCATCTAACCCAGATAATTCTTCTTCTATTTTCACACACAATGGAATTACTTCTGCCTTTTCTTTAGCAGCATATTCTTTAACTTTTTTTACCATTTCATATTGGTCTGAATTTTCAATTTGGTTTTCAGAAATATTTGCAATATATAAAATAGGCTTTGTTGTAAGTAGAAACATATCTTTAACTAATTCTTGTTCTTCTTCATTAAAATCAATAACTCTCGCACATATTCCATTTTCTAAATTTTGTTTGATTTTTTCTAATAAATCAATTTCAAATTGGAATTTTTTATCTGCTTTTAAATTTTTTTTGGCTTTATCTAATCTTTTATTTACTGTTTCAATATCTGCAAAAATCAATTCTAAATTAATTGTTTCTATATCTCTAATTGGATCAACTTTTCCATCTACATGGACTACATTAGAATCTTCAAAACATCTTACAACTTCACATATACTGTCTGTTTCACGAATATGTGACAAGAATTTATTTCCTAATCCTTCTCCCTTGCTTGCACCTTTTACAAGCCCTGCAATATCAACAAATTCAATTACTGCATGTGTTGTTTTTTGAGGTTTATACATCTTTGTCAATTCAGTTAGTCGTTCATCTGGAACTCTAACAACTCCAATATTTGGCTCAATAGTACAAAATGGATAATTGGCACATTCTGCACCAGCTTTTGTTATACTGTTGAACATTGTACTTTTTCCTACATTTGGTAATCCTACAATTCCAATTTTCATACTTTATTCCTCCATTTTTTGCAGTTTTATTGCTTTTATTAATTTATCATATAAATAGCCTTTTAGCAAGAGTCCTAAATTATTTAGTCTTGTTTTCTATCTCTTCTAAAATTTTATTTTTAAACTCTTCTATCGTCATTGTTCCTATATCTCCGTCTTTTCTTGAACGTACTGAAACTAGATTTTCATCTACTTCTTTTTGCCCTACAATCAACATATAAGGAACTTTTTCTAATTGTGCTTCACGAATTTTATATCCAGTCTTTTCATTTCTATCGTCAACTACAACGCGAATTTTATTTTTAGTAAACTCCTCTTTTAATTTATAACTATATTCGTGTTGATTGTCTGTAATTGGAAGTATTTTGACTTGCACAGGTGCAATCCATGTAGGAAATGCTCCCTTTGTTTCTTCTATTAAAAAAGAAATAAATCTATCAGAAGAACCTAAAATTGCTCTGTGTATAACAACTGGTCTGTGTTCTTTTCCATCCTCTCCTATATATATTAAATCAAATCTTTCTGGTAACGCAAAGTCTAATTGACATGTTGGAATTGTTACATCATGGTTTAACGCTGTTTTTATTTGAATATCTATTTTTGGTCCATAAAATGCTGCTTCTCCTTCTGCTTCGTAAAAATCAATTTTTAATTCTTTTAATATTGCTCTTAATTGTTCTTCGGCAGTTTCCCACATTTGATCATTGTCAATGTATTTTTCTTTATTATTTTTATCTCTTAATGATAATCTAAAAGAAAATGCAGATGGCGGAAATCCAAAGTCTTTTTGATATACCTCAAATATTAAATTTAATACTTTTACAACTTCTTCTTTTATTTGATCTGGTCTAACAAATAAATGTGCATCATTTTGACACATTTGGCGTACTCTTTCTAATCCACACACGTTACCGCTGTTTTCATATCTAAAGTCATGTGCAAGTTCTCCAATTTTGATTGGTAGGTCTCTATAAGAATGCAATTTATTTTT
>CAZASP010000070.1:0-6529 GCA_964487865.1 uncultured Clostridium sp.
CCTTTAACTCAAGAAAAGGTTGAACCTATTCTAAAAAAATTTTTAGAACCAAAATCAAAGCAAGAAAAAAGTAAGAAATAAAGTCAAAAAAAGCAATCATCAAATTGCTTTTTTATATTGGAGATTAATAATCAAGTCTAAATACAGCAACAGCATACCATTGATTGTTTGCTTGGTAAATACTTACTGCTATAGAAGTGTTTTGTTCTCTTAATAATGTATTATTGTGAGCAAAACTATTTTTCCATAATTCAAAGAAATCAGTGCCTATTCCTCCTCCACCAATATTTTCACCATATCCGTAAACTGATCCGTCATGAGAAGGATTAGAAACAATTTCTCTTGCTCTTTGATCAGCAACAGCTTGAGCATCAGAAGTAACAGGCAATTCTGGAAGACCATTAGCTTTTCTATAATTATTGATTTTTACAACAAGACTATCTGAAATATCTTTTCTATATGTAGCAGATGCAACACTAGAATTATTAGCACTATTAGACTTTTTATTTGTAGTGTTGCTATTATTATGTTTGTTATTAGTTGCTCTTTGATTTGTTGACTGAGATTTACTTTTTTGATTAATAGATACTTCATTTTTTTTGTTTTCTTCGTCTATGGTTTTTTGGCTTTTATAAACTTTTTTTTCAATATTTTCTGTGAGAATATTATTTTTAATATCCTCATGAGAAATAACTTTAATTGTTGATTCTTTTTTTGCTGTATTACCAAAATAATCTGTTGCCTTAATTGTTGCTTGGTATTCCCCTATTTTACTTATATCAAAATCACTCTCTACTAGAATTGTAGTATTGCTAAGATCCGTAGCTTCATAAAACTTTGACAAATCGACATCTAAAGCATTTTGTTCTATAATAACCGTATCTTTAAAATCTTTAAATTCTGGTTTTGTAGTATCTGTTACTTCAATGCTAAAATATTCTTTCTTATTTTTATATTCAATATATAATTCATAAGTACCAACTTCTAAATATTTAGAATCTAAAGATTTAATTTCACCTTGCGATGTATCTAATAAATATTCATTTTTAAATTTTATTTTTGAGTTTGTAATTATATTTTTTTTATTGTTTTTTATATAAAAATCTACTTTAAAAGGAACTTTATCACCAAATTCAAAAATAAAACTAGTATCTTTTAATTTTAAAGTATTATTTTTATTTAAAACAACAGCCACTATCATTAAGCTAATAACAGCTACTATACCAATCATTATCATTATTTTTTTCTTCATAACTAATTCCCTCCAATATCTATATGTAAGATGTGGATTATCCCACATCCAATAAAACTATGTTAAATCAATAGCAAAATGAAAAGTTTTACAATAAATATATTCAATTTTATTCGACCACACAGCAATTTGAAAATATGCTTTAAATTTATGCCTTCGTAATGTACGAGGAGTAATTTTTAAATTATTAGCTATTTCTTTGTCTGTTTTGTCATAAATATATTTAAGTTTTAAATATAAACCTGCTTCTTTGTCTATTTTCTCTAATAACAAAATATTATTAATAAAATTTGTTACTTGATCATCATTCCAAGCTACCCTTTCAATTAGCTTATTTTCAAAAGAGTTACGACTCTTTGTACCGTTTGTAAATGCTACTATGCTTGTTGAGTTCATTGGTGTTGTTAATAGTCTTTTGATTCTCTTTTCAATTAGTGGTCTATATTGACAACAAATAATTTTTCCATTTTCAGCTGTCTTAATTTCATCAATGCTATCAATAGAATAATGAACTACTGTATCAGTAAATTGCACTATTCTGTAACTTCTTGTTCTAGCTTTTCATTTTGAACAACTTTTACATTAGTTGCTTTACCCATTTCGCTATCATAATCAAAACTTACTAAATCTCCTTCTTTTAAAGATTTATATCCATCCATTTGAATTTCACTATAATGAACAAATACATCCTTATCTAAATCATCACAAACAATAAATCCATATCCTAATTTATCACTAAACCATTTAACGCTTCCTTGCATTTCTCTTATTCTCCTTTTCTTTCTTATTATCATTTTTTACTACAGCTTCAAATACTACATTTACATCTGACAACTTATTTTTACTATTATCTCCACCTATTGCTATATTATATAAATATTTTACACGATGCGACAAAAGATGATTTACATTAACAATAAGTAAATATAGCATTATTATTGCAAAAACTAATAACAATTTATCCATCTTCGTTATATAAATCAATACTAAGTAATATAACGGAATTGCTATAATGAATTTAAACATATATTTTTCCATATTATTATTTTCTAATATATTGAATCTTATTGAAATAATATATGCTACTAATCCAGCTATAATAATACCCATTAATGTTGGTATAACATCTAAAATTAATATTAAACCACTTTTCCCGTTAGTAATATCCTCATAATATGCACCAGATGACAATTTAAAGATTGTTATTATAGAAATTGAAATTAATATAAACATCATTAAATATTTTAAAATATAATTAATTTTATCTAATATTTTTGAAATTTTACAATATTTCTGCATTCTACTATTGCAACCTTCATTTTTCCAATAGCTTTCAATACCTTTACTAAAAATATCATTATACATCACTTTTAATTTTTTGATAGTTCTTCCCTCCTACTTAAAATTCCTAATGATACTTCTAAAGCCTTATCGACTCTCTGCATTATTTTAGAGTCCAAAGTTTTAATATGATTAATTATTTGTTCCTTTGAAACTGTTAAAATACATTCACAAAGAATCATTTCACGTTTTTTATTAAAGCAACAGCCTTTTTCTATAACAACATGAACAGGAATATAGGTCTTCTTAATCTTTGTTGTAATTGGAACTACAATTACTGTCGGTGAATATGTATTTCCAGAATTGTTTTGAACAATTAAACAAGGTCTTTTCCCACTTTGGACATTATTATATGTATCTTTCAAATCAATTAAAAATACATCACCTTTTTTAACGGAAATCAAGAGTTAGTATTCTTCAGTACCTCAATAACCTCCAAAATATAATAAGCTGTTGGTGGATATTTCAGCTTTCGTTTCATTGGAATTTCAGAATCTGGAACAATACGAAGACTACATTTTAATCCAAACCTTTCTAATTTCTGTAACAATTTCTTTTCACCATATTTTTTTACTAAATCATACCCACAGCTACAATTACCATAATATCTTAGATTTCTTAACACCCATTTTGGTACTGATCTTCCCTCTTTAATTTTTTTCATAGTAGTTCCTTTCTTGGTGGTCTTTTGAATTGCCACCTACTTTAAAAAAATTAGACCAATTTAATAAGGTCAACTGCAAATTCACTACTCATTGAAAAACATTGAACCAGATCACTTCCATCAAATATAAAGTATACATAATCCCTTTTTATATTGATAATTGTGAGATAGTTTCCATGATTTTCGGATACTTCATTAAAAACTCTATACCTCTCTCCAATTTTAAATTTTTTAATCGCCTCCTCCTTAGTGGTCTTTTCAATTGCCACTTACAATATAAAGAATACAGTATTTTAAAAAAAATGTCAATATATTAATCTAAAATTTATTATATTTTTTCAAAAAAATAAACTGTGCAAATAGTTTTCACACAGTTTACAATACTTCTACTTATATGAATCCATTACTTGAGAAAGTAATTCAATTGCCTTATCTAATATTTCAACATCACTAGCAGAAGCATATTCAATAATACCAATTACTTCTTTAAACCTTTCCTGTTTTACTACTAAAGAATCCATTGCAAGATAATTTTCAATAGCTGTATTATAATCAGAGATTAGTTTATTAACATTAGAAGATAAATCATCAACATCCTTTAATGTAATACCTTCACCTTGCTGAATCTTTTTCCTAATACTACTAACTACTTGTTTTACATCTGTTACTACACTTTTTTCTTTAGTCATATATCATTTTTCCTTCCTTAATTGGTACTTCTTTGTGATGCCTCCTTTTCTAACGATATAAGACACTGTTTCAAAATTCTAATGGTTTCCTTATCACTAAACTGCGTAGATAAATTTACTATTCCTTTAGAATTAGAATGTTTTTCTTTGACTACTTCAATTATAATGCTTTTGACTTCCTTAGAATTTTCATCATCTTTCAAATACAATTCCTCCTTTCTTGTCAAAAATAGAAGACATCACAATCAAAAAATGACACATATCGCCCTCGCTTTCTTCAAAATAAGTTCTATACTACCTTTTAATCATATCAAATTATTTATAGATTGTCCACTCAAATTGCCATTTGATTTAAAAATATTGGCTTTTTTAGTGGACATAATTGAAAAAAAAGTGTAAAATGATAATGTAGTAAAAACGGACGGAAAGGCGATTAGAATTATGGATAATTATAGCAAAGAGTTTGCTGATGAATTAGGTTCTTATATTGCTGATTTTAGAAATGCTAATAATTTAAGTCAGCGTATGTTTGCAGAAAAATGTCAGATTAGTAAAACTGCTGTTGCAAACTTAGAAAATCATCAACATAGTGGAAATATTTTAATCGAAACATTAGATAAAATTAGTCTTGGTCTTAATTTAAAAAATTCAGATCAACTAAGAACTATTATTAACGAAAGGATTAAGCATCCTGAATTAAGAAATGTTGTTGAGGCAGACGAAGTAATTGTTGTCATGAAAAAAAATTCCAAAATTTATAGACTTTACCAAGATGCAAAAAATTTAAGCGATAAAAGTCTTGAAATGCTACATAATATTGCCTCAGAATTTAAGAAGTAACATATTTTAAGAGGACTTTCACAGTCTTTTTTTATTTATTCTATTTCATAAACAAAGTCATCTTTATCTAAATTGGTTTCTAATAATTCGTCCTCTGATGATTTGAACCATCCAACTTCATCATCCCATTCATATTCTTGATTTTTCAAATTGTCAATATTATTTAACATAGCATTTTTGAAATATGCAAATTGATTAGTTATCTCATTTCCTTCTTCATCTAAACCTTTTATTTCATTCCATTTTTTTAAAATATAAGATGTAAATTGAAAAATATCTTTATAACTATAATCTTTTAATAATTCTCTGAATAAATCATCATATCTATAAATATCTAAGTCTGTTGAGGAAATAAAATCTCTCCTAATTAATTCTTTTGTTGGTGCTGAAAGTGTTTTATCTAATTTATCTTGTTCTTTAGTATTTATTTCTTTAGTATTTATTTGGGTGTCGTTATCGGAATCTCCTTTAACGGTATCCCCTTTTTGGGTATCTGGTGAATTTTGCTCTTTTATTTTTTCTTCTGGAATTTCATAAATAATATAATTATATTTATATTGTCCTCGTTCTCCTCTAGTTTGCTCAACAACTAAATACCCATTTTCTTTTAGTTCATTTAAAACATTTCTAATGGCTTTCTTACTTTCTTTACTAATAGATACTAGACCATTTAAAGAATAATCCCAGTCTTCTGGTAAACTTAACATAAATGATAACAAACCTTTAGCTTTAAGACTTAAATTTCTATCTCTCAAATGGTAATTGCTCATTACCGTATAATTTTTCGTTTTTTCAATTTTGAAGACCATTTTTTATCACCCTTTCTTTTTTAGCATAAAAAAAGAACGATTTATTATCGTTTAGATATAAATCATTCCTATTTCATTTTTTTGAAAATTTCATTTTTAAAAACTCTGCCAAATAAATCAATAAATATACTCCAATTTTTTGGATACTCATCATATCCACCTCTGTTGTATGTTTGTCCATCATAAAATTCTAAATATATATTCCATCTAATATTATAATCAAATTTATTACCTTCTTTAATAGCTTTCCATTTCAGCATCTTTGATTTATCTATTCCTTCTAAAATTTTTAATCTCCTTGCAGGTGTTAAAGAAGCTTTATAGGATTTTGTAATATAATTATGATCTATGTTGTAGTATGAATTGTTTCTATCAAAGTAAATTTCATATTTCCATTTATCACTACTGGTTTCAATTACAAAAGTTAATATTTTTATATCAGAAACAATCATATTTGAAACGTAATAAAAAGGTCTACCACAATTATTACAAAATCTATCATAAGTTCTTCGCTTAACAACCTTACCATTATATTCTTGTGAATAATGTAAATTGAAGTTAGATAAAATTGCTTCATTTCTTTCTAATCTTTTCTGATTACATATTTCAGAATAATATTTTGATTGCTTTGGAGGTATTTTGTCATTACATACTATTGCTAGTGTATCACTCGAATAACAAAATGGACACCATATTTTAATAATATCATCTCCTATTCTTCAAGTTATTCATTCTCAAATTATACTAAGAATTTTAACATATTTTTGCAATATTTTAAAATTTTCTACTCAAACCATATTTTAGAAATTTAGGTTTTCCCCTTTATTTATAAGGGCTTGTACAAATTTAGAATAACTTTTAGACTAGTCGAACGCCATCGGACAAGCATATGTTGATAGCTTTAAATTATAGGATAAATCAAAATTATCAATGG
>CAZASP010000071.1:0-6500 GCA_964487865.1 uncultured Clostridium sp.
CATAAAATTATAATGTAAGAGAAAAATTTTATAAAAACATTGCTTCTTTTTATTTCCTATATTATAATACTTATGAAGATAATTAAATTGAAATAGTTTCACTAGAAGTTATTTCGAAAGTTGGAAGTCATATTATAAAAAATAAAAAGGAGTTGAAATTTATGAAAAATATTGATGTTTCTATCATTATGGGAAGCGATTCAGATTTACCAATTATGAAAGACTGCGCTAAATTTTTAGACCAAATGGGAATTTCATATGAAGTAAAAATACTCTCCGTTCATCGCACCCCAGAAAAAGCAACTGAATATGCAAAAACTTTACAGGAAAATAATGTAAAAGTTATTATCGCTGGTGCAGGAGGTGCTGCTCATCTACCTGGTGTATTTGCTGCTATGGTTCCAACAGTTCCTGTAATTGGTGTTCCAATTCATACAAAAACTTTAGGTGGTGTAGATTCATTATATTCAATAGTACAAATGCCTTCTGGCATACCTGTTGCAACAGTTGCAATTAATGGTGCTAAAAATGCTGCTATATTAGCAACATCTATTTTAGCGGTTGGAGATGAAAATATTAAAAATAAATTAGCTGATTTTAAAAATTCTTTAAAAGATGCTGTTTCTAAAAAAGATGAAAAATTACAAGAGTTAGGCATTGATGGCTATTTAGGAAAGGAATGATTTTAAAATGAAAAAAATAAGTAGTGGTAAAGTTCGTGAAATTTATGAAGTTGATGAAGATAAGCTTTTAATGGTTGTTTCTGACAGAATTTCTGCATTTGATTATATTTTACCAAGCCTTGTTCCTGAAAAAGGAAGAGTGCTAAACCAAATCTCTGAATTTTGGTTTAACTATATAAAAGATGTTATACCAAACCATATTATTTCTACTGACATAAAAGACTTCCCTAACGAATTCCAAACAGAAGAATTTGAAGGAAGAAGTATGTTAGTAAAAAAATTAAAAATGTTGCCAATCGAGTGTATTGTAAGAGGCTACATAACAGGTTCTGGTTGGAAAAGCTATCAAAAAGATGGTACTGTTTGTGGCATTACCTTGCCAGAAGGATTACAAGAATCTGAAAAATTGCCTGAACCTATTTTTACACCAACAACAAAAGCTGCAGAAGGTCATGATGAAAATATCTCTTTTGATGAAGTATGCAATTTAATTGGAAAAGATTTAGCCGAAAAAGTACGCCAAAAAACAATTGAAATATATAAAAAATGTGCAGACTATGCCCTAACTAAAGGTGTAATAATTGCAGATACAAAATTCGAATTTGGTATTGATGAAAATAACCAACTAGTTATAGGTGATGAAGTACTAACTCCAGATTCTAGTAGGTTTTGGCCTGCATCTGATTACGAAGTTGGTAGAAGTCAAAAAAGTTTTGATAAACAATTCCTTCGTGACTGGATCAAATCTACTGGATATGACCCAGAGTCAGGAATTCCAATTCCACAAGATGTAATTTCTACAACAGCAAACAAATACAAAGAAGCTTATAAATTAATTACAGGAAAAGATTTTGAAGAAAAAATATATTGAACTTTTTTATAGTTGGATTTTTTCAAATCTATCTTTGTCTATTTCTTTTGGTACTTCAATTGGATATTTTCCCGTAAAGCAACCATAACAAAAATCATCAACTTTGCAACCTTTAGTTATTTTCTTTAAGCTATCTAAGCTTAAATATTCTAAAGAGTCTGCTCCTATTTCTTTTCTAATTTCTTCTACTGTTTTACCATTTGCAATTAAATTTTCTTTTTTATCAACATCTGTTCCAAAGTAGCAAATGTCTACAAATGCTGGTGATGCAACTCTTATATGTACCTCTTTTGCTCCTGCCTTTCTCAATGTTTTAATAATTCTAGTAATTGTTGTACCTCTTACGATAGAGTCATCTACTAAAACTATTTTTTTGCCTTTTACTGCTTCACGCAAAGGATTTAATTTAAGTGCAACTAAATTTTTTCTTCTTGTTTGTGTGTTTTGTATAAAAGTTCTTCCTATATATCTACTTTTTACAAATACAATGTCATAAGGAATTTTAGATTCTTTTGAATATCCTAATGCTGCATCATTTCCTGAATCTGGTACACTTGCTACAATATCTGCTTCAACTGGTGCTTGCCTTGCTAAGCAACGTCCTGCATTTTCACGACAGATATGCACATTTATTCCATCAATTGTGGAATCTGGTCTAGCAAAATAGATATATTCAAATACACACATTCCCTTCTTTTCATTTGGTAATACTTTGTCACTAACAATTTCGTTATTTGTAATTGTTATTACTTCTCCTGGTTCGATATCTCTATCAAAAGTAGCTCCCATAATATCAAGTGCACAACTTTCTGAAGCAAATACAATATCTTCTCCAAAATGTCCTATACAAAGCGGTCTAAACCCTTGTGGGTCTCTAACTGCTACCATTTTTTGAGGTGATATTATTAAAAGTGAATATGCACCTTTTATTATCTTCATTGTATTTTTTACTGCTTGTTCAATTGAACCAGTTTTTAATCTTTCTCTTACAATAACATGACAAATAACTTCTGTGTCACTTGTTGTTGTGAAAATTGCTCCTTGTTCTTCTAATTCTCTTTTTAATTCAACCGCATTTGTTAAATTTCCATTATGAACTATGGCTAAGTTTCCTTTTTTATGTCTTATTACCATTGGTTGAGCATTTTCTTTTTTACTAACACCTGTTGTTGAATAACGAACATGTCCAATAGCCATTTTCCCTTCTGGCATACTAGCTTGCACTTCTTTTGTAAAGACTTCAGAAACTAATCCTACATCTTTATGAAAATGTATAATTCCATCTTCATTAATAGCAACACCACAGCTTTCCTCTCCTCTATGTTGCAAACCTGCTAGTCCAATACAAACTTGTCCTATTAAATCTTCTTTTGTTTCCTTAGCATAAATTCCAAATATACCACATTCTTCTTTTATTTTTTCAAACATTTCTTTTTTCCTTTCTTTTCTTAATTGACTTTACGGTATTTTCGTGTTAAACTACATCTATAAAATTATTAGGAGGTATTTATGTATAATTTAGTAGTTTTTGCTTCTGGTAATGGTTCAACTTTACAAGCAATAATTGATGCAATTGCCAACAAAAAATTAGAGGCTCAAATTTCGCTTGTTATTTCTGATAATCCAAATGCTTATGCACTAGAAAGAGCGAAAATAAGCAATATACCAACCTATGTTATACAGAATAGAAAAGATTTTACTCAAAGAGATATAGAATTATTTAATGTTTTATCTTCTTATTCTGTTGACCTTATTGTCCTTGCTGGTTATTTAAAAATGATTGGTCCTAAATTAATTGAAAAATATACTTTAATTAATACTCATCCATCTCTACTTCCTAAATATGGTGGAAAGGGGATGCATGGTATGCATGTGCATGAAGCTGTAATAGCAGCTAAAGAACCATACAGTGGTGCTACAGTTCATTTTGTAAATGAAGAGTATGATGCTGGTGATATTATTAGCCAAACTAAAGTTAAGGTTTTAAATAATGATACTGCCGAAACTTTATCTGCTAAGGTACAAGCTGCAGAAAAAATTCAATTAATTGATGTAATAAATAAATTTATACAGCACAAGTTATGATTCCTAATGCTTATAGATTTTTCCAATATCATTACGATAGTCTAACTTTTTATCTATATTGTTTTTTATGGCCGAATAGGCTTTTTCTTTTGCTTCTTCTAAAGTTGCTCCGCAAGTGTGAATAGCAAATAATCTTGATGTTCCAACTGAGCAATAAAGATTACCTTCTATTTGTTTAGTACTTGCAAAATATATTTTAGCATCTTTTTCTAAAATACCTTTTGTATTTAAAGTGAACTCACAAGGTTCTGCTTTTTTTATTGCATAATCTGGGCTTACAACGTAAATTGTAAAAGTATAGTTTTTCTTAAATTTACAGTTCTCCTTAGATAATTTTTGTTCCCAAATATTTTCCATAACTTCTGTGAAAGGTGTTTCTAGCGCGTTTAATACATTTATAGCTTCAGGGTCTCCAAATCTTGCATTAAATTCAATAAATTTAATTCCTTGCTTGCATTTGAAGAATCCACCATATATAACTCCTGTAAACTCTAAACTATCTTTATTTACATATTGAATGGTATCTTTTATTAATTTACTACATTTATCTATATCTTCTTGTTCTAAGAAAGGTAATAATCCATTTGCAAAACTAAGACAACCCATACCACCTGTTCCTGGTCCTTTATCTCCGTCAAATCTATATGGATAATCAAAAGTAATTGGAGTTACTACAATGTTTTTTCCATCTGTTAGTGCCATTACAGTAAATTCTCTACCTTCAACTTTATCTTGTATTATGACTTTGCCCGCTTGTTCTAAACATTCTTTTGCATAGTTAAAGCCTTCTTCTTTACCTTTAAAATGGACACCACCTACCTTAACGCCTTTCCCTCCTGTTAGTCCTTCAGGTTTTACAACAAAGCTATCATCTTCATAATTTTCCATAGCCATTTCTAATTCTTCTAATGTAGAGATGTTTTTATTTCTAATAACCATTTCTGGTGCAAGTTTTTTTACTACATCTAAGGCGTATGTTTTACTCCATTCTAATTTAGCACCCTGCGTGGTTGGTCCAAATGTTTTTAAGCCAAGTTCTCTTGCTAAATCTATTAAACCTTCTTGTAATAAGTTATCTTGACTAACTACACAAGCTTCAATATTTTCTTCTTGTACAAATTTTTTTACTAATTCTTTATCAAATGGATTTCCAATTATATATTTTCCATTGGATTTTTTTACCTGCTCTACAATTGATGGATTAGCATAAGGCATTATAACATATAATGAATATCCTTTGCTAATTTGCTCTGCTAATACCGCTTCACGCCCACCATTTCCTAATAATAAACATTTTTTCATTTATTTTTTGTCTCCTTTTATTCTTTATAAAAACCTTATTACACATTTACTTCAACATCTATATCTTTTATTAAATCTTGATATTTATCTAAAACTGGATTTACTCTTTCTTCTATAAAATCAACTACTTGTGCTGGGGCTCTACCGCATAAATTACTTGGATTTAAAGCATGCATTATTTCTTCTTCAGTTAATCCAAAAGTTTCGTCTTTAGCAATTCTTTGTACTAAGTCATTTGGTTTTCCTAATTCTTTTACTTGTTTTCCTGCTTCCATAGAATAAACTCTAATTTTTTCATGTAATTCTTGTCTATCTCCACCTTTTAATACTGCATTCATTAAAATTTCTTCTGTTGCCATGAAAGGTAATTCTTGCATCATATTTGTTTTAATAACATTTTCGTAAACAACTATATTTTTTGAAATATTAGCATATAAAATTAAAATTGCATCTACTGCTAAAAAGCTTTCTGGAATACAAATTCTTTTATTAGCAGAATCGTCTAATGTTCTTTCTAACCATTGAGTTGCCGATGTAATAGTTGGATCTATTGTTAATGTCATAACATGTCTTGCTAAAGAATTGATTCTTTCACTTCTCATTGGGTTTCTTTTATAAGCCATTGCAGATGAACCAATTTGCCCTTTTTCAAAAGGCTCTTCTAATTCTTTTTCATGTTGTAATAATCTCATGTCATTTGCAAATTTAGAACAGCTTTGTGCAATTTGAGATAATACGTTTAATACTCTAGCATCTAATTTTCTTGTATATGTTTGTCCAGATACACCATATACTTTATCAAATCCCATCTTTTCAGCAATTTTTCCATCAATTTGTTTTACTTTTTCTTCATCTTTGAATAACTTCATAAAACTTTCTTGAGTTCCTGTGGTTCCTTTGCAACCTAACAATTTCATGTGATTTTGTACAAATTCAAGTTCTTCTAAATCTTCTATTAAATCTTGAAGCCATAATGTTGCTCTTTTACCTACAGTTGTTAATTGAGCCGGTTGAAAATGTGTATATCCTAAGCAAGGAATATCTTTATTATCCATTGCGAATTTTTTAAGATTACTGATTACTAATATTAATTTTTGTTTAATTAATTGTAACGCTTGTGACATTAAAATAATGTCTGTATTATCTGTTACATAGCATGAAGTTGCTCCTAAATGAATAATTGGTTTTGCACTTGGACATTTTAATCCAAATTCATATACGTGTGCCATAACATCATGACGACATTCTTTTTCCCTTTTGCTAACAATATCATAATCAATATTATGTACATTTTCTTTCATTTCTCTGATTTGTTCTTCTGTAATATCAATTCCTAATTCTCTTTCTGTTTCTGCTAGTGCTACCCACAATTTTCTCCATGTAGAATATTTGCTGTCATTTGACCATAAACGATTCATTTCTTCGCTTGCATATCTGCCAGAAAGTGGTGTTACATATTTTTCGTTTTCCATGTTTACTCTCCTTTAATTTACTTTTTTGTTTCTATTTACCTGTAGTAATTAATACCTGATTCAAATATCTTTTGGTCTTTTCGTCCT
>CAZASP010000072.1:0-6404 GCA_964487865.1 uncultured Clostridium sp.
TTTGTTCTGGTGTTATTTGTTCTAATATTGTTCGTTTCAGTGTTATTCGTTCCAGGAGCAATTGGTCTTCCTAGTTTACCAACTTTTTTGTAAACATCTCCTCTATCAAAAATCTCAGCAAAAGTTTGTGCAGCTTCTCTTTGTGCTCTAGGATTATCTGCTAAAGTAGGATTATACTGAATAGTATTTTCTAATGACGTACGTTTGTCTTCATCATCAATATAGTCTCTTCCATAACCATTTTTGTGTGCAAAAGTTGCTACATCAACAAATTGTTCATGAGTCTTACCATCTAAAGTTTTATTTCCTCTTTTATATTCTGCCTTTAAAGCATTGTGAATTAATTTGTCATCTGTAATACCTGCTTCCTTATAATCTGCAGCAGCATTCATTAAACTATTTAAGCTACCATTGTATTTCATTTTAGCAGCTAATTCTCTGTATTGTCGTTGTTCTTCATTGTCTCTCAAGAAATCTCTTCTAGCTTTTGCATTTTGCCTCTTCGTTTGTTGTTGTTTAGCATAAGCTGCTCCATATGTTTCTTCATTTATTGCATAACGAGCATTATCTTTTGTATTAGAAATAGCTCTAGCAACCCTAGGAATTCCCGTAGCTATACCTTCTCCTCCACGGTATGTATTTGCACCTATAACATTTCCAGCAACAGCACCTGCCGCCACATTAGAAACTGTTTTTGAAAGATCTCCTGTTGTAATTCCAGCTGCTAAACCAATTGAAGCTCCTGTAACTGCTCCTGCAATACGTGCTGCTGTTCCAAGAGTAGCTCTAGCAATTCCTTTTCTCCTTTTCCATACTCCTTTAATTGCTCTTCCAGCAATTCGTTTTCTATAACCTTTAATTTTAGTTGGTTTTCCTTCAGCATTTACATTAGTTCTTGATAATTGTGCTCTGTTTATTTGTTCTTGTGATTGTTGTCCTTGAAGTTCTGGTATATCTTCCATGTTTTTCTCGTTATATTCTAAATTTTGTAATTCATTTAATCTTTCTTGTTTTCCTTCAAATTCATAAGGATGTTCATACATATAATTATAATCATAATTATCAAATTCATCTCTTAATTGAGCTAATTCTTCTTTCTCATCATTTGTCATCATTGGTTTTTCTAATGGACCTTGACTTTCATTATCATTACCTAATACACTTGCCATATTTCTTTGACCAAGCACTTCTCCATAATTATCATCACTTTGATTATTATCTAACAAGTTATCTGCACCTTCACTTATATTACTATTTTCCCATTTACTTTCGCTTTTTCTCTTATCTTTCTCTTTGCCTAATGTAATGAATTTTCCTGCCATATCATTACCAAAAAATCTAGTCTTTTTAGCATCGTTGCCATCATTTACATCTTTTCCTCCGCCAGAACCCTTTCTAGTTCCTTGTCCTAATTTAGCCAATTGGTTCAAACCTGTCATAGCAAGGGCTCCTCCGGCAAAAGCTCCGATTCCACCAGATGTAGATTGTGCTTCCATTCTAAACATTTTCTTAATGAACTGTTCAGCTGGTACTAAGAAGGCTAATGCTACTAATGCATAAAGTGGATTTTCAGCTGCTAATTCTGCTGCTGCCCCTACAAATAAGCTATATAAAATCAAATGTACTGGTTGTATAATTGCATTCATTGTATATTCCTTAAACCACATATTAAATGCTTGTGATTTTCCATCTCCTATTTTATCAATAGGATAAGTTAATGAAACTAAAGGTGCTATCATTGTGAAAAATGCCATATAGAAAAACCTTTTTAAATAAGCAAATGTAAATATAATTGTATAAATAACTAAAGCTAAATACATAATAGTATATGTAGCTGTAGTAATAGCACTCTTAGATTGTGCTTGAAATCTAACTAATCCAATTAAATTTGTATGAAATTGTGTACCATCAGCCACTTGCACTGTATATCCGTTTTCTATATTTGTTTTAAATAATTCTGTACATGTATCTGTTATCATTAACACTGCAGACATAATAAAATGTATGAAAAATACTAAGCATAAAGCAATTACCCAATTTTGAATCGCTTCTTTATGTTTTGCTTTATCTGCTGCTGTTGAACTAATTAGAATTCTTATTCCTAAGTAAATTAAAATTGATAATAATGCTACAATAGAAATATTACGAAATGCTTTATACCAATCAGCTATATGGTGTCCTAATCTTTCTGTAGCAGATTTTGAGTGTTCAGTAGCATCGTTTGCAAAATCTGTTTCTCCCCCAGCTGCAACTGATTCATAAGTATTTGGATGAATAAAGTTTACATCTAACGCTGCTATGTTTCCAGCAAATATATTTTCTGGACTATATAGCATATTAGGAATTTCATATTGTTGTCCTGAAACAAAAGCTCTTTTATCTATTTCAGTTGCATCAAACTCAGGCACTTTAACAGCATTAGGATAATTGTTAGGATTAAGCCACGACTGATCAGAAGTTAAATTTGGATCATTTTTGTCTAACATTGCAGACCCCATGCCGCCAACACCAGTACTAGCACCTAACATAAATTTATTTAGGCCTCCCATTATTACGTCACCAATCCAACATAAAAACTGAAATATTGGTTTTGCTAATGCACCTCCTATCTTCCAATCATCAGCTGCATAAGATGTATAAGGTGTTATAACAAAATTCACTAATAATAACATTACTATAGCAAGAATAATCTTTTGTGCTACTGATTTTTTAGTGAAAAATTTCATTTTTTCCTCCTTGTATTAATTATTTCTTACTGCTTGCATGTTTTTTCTCATTTTTACTAACTTGTTTAGGTTAGTTTCTACAAACTCAAACTCTTTTGCTGTTGGTGTAATTTGTAAAATTGCTGTATCAGATCCAACTTTTAGTAAGCCCTCTCCTTTTAAACAAGTAATTAAAAAGTTTGCTTCACCATCGCTTAGTTTAAATACAGATTTTAAATACTCTATTTCAGATTTATCTTGTGCTAAAAACAATTTTGTATCAGATGAAGTTAAAACAGCTTGTGCCTCTGGTTTTTCATAAAAATCTTGAAATCTTTGAGAAATAATAGCTAAAGATACATTCCTTTTTCTAGCACGTCTTGCCATTGTATTTAAGAAATCGACTGCTTCTGGATAAGGCAACAGCATCCATGCTTCATCTACTAATACCCTTTTCTTTTTTGCTTTTGTTCGATCTTCACTATTCTTCTTTACATATTTTTCCCAAATCCAAGATAGTAATATTTGTTGTGCTAAAGGTCTTGCAAATCTTTCTTCTAATTGGGAAATATCCAAGTTTATAAATGGAGCACCTTCTAATAATTCAAAGGTAGATTGTCCATCAAAATATGCCATTTGTCCGTTGTATTCACGTATATATTGTCTCATAACTTTTAATAAGTAACTGTAATGATATTGATAATCTGAATTTTGATTTTCCTTAGCTTTTTTCTCTAGTCTATGATACCAACTACCAATAGTTGGCATTTCTTTTTTCTCGTTATATAATTTATCTCCTGTTTGGAATTTTAAGCCTGTTTTATATAAACTGCTAGGGTTATTATTAATACCTATGCTTGCATATTCCTCGGCTACTGATTCTGCAATAATTTGCTTTGTTAATTCATTTACTTCTGTACTTCTTGTACTTCCTCTTGCCATTGTAAGTAATGCTTGTGTAACGTCTTCTACTTTATTCTCTACATCCAAAACTATTCTTTCCCTACCTGTAATAGCATCTTTTACCATTTCTGGTTCTATATCAAATAGATTTATAACTGTACTAGAATTTGGACTTAATACTACGTTTATACCACCTAAACTTTCTGCAACAATAGTATATTCTCCTTCTGCATCTAGAGCTAAGCTTTCTATTCCCATTAAAACAGATGAACGAGAAATTAATGTTTTCATTGTAACAGATTTACCAGCACCAGATTTTGCGAAAATAACCATATTATAATTTGTTAAAGATGGATGGAAATTGTCAAACAAAATTGGTGTTCCTGTTTGTTTGTTAAATCCTAATGGCACTCCTGTTGGATGTCCAACTTCAGAAGTAGTAAAAGGAAATACTGTTCCCATTGATCTACTATCAAAAGAATGTGCTTTTTTTACTTTGTCATCCATTAATGGCAAATTAGATTGAAAAGCTTCTTCTTGAATTGCCCATGCGCTTTTTATTCCAACTAAAGATTTTGACATTTCTGTTGATAATAATTTTGTTAATCTGTCTAAATCTTCCATATTATATGTAAATAGTGTAGCAATAACAGATGCCTCATACATTTTGTTAAATCCTGCAGCAATTTCATCTCTTAATTGCTCCGCTTCAAATCTTTTTTGTGATAATGTGCTTTCTCTGTTTATATTACCTCTATCTGCTGCTACAATTCTTTCTGTTTCTAACTCATTTATAACTTTATTTAATTCGTTTTGTGAACGGGATTCTGTAACTGGTGTTATGTATATAGATGTATTTATATCTCCAAAGAAGTATAAATCTCTAAATAATTCTGGAAAGGTACACATACGTGGTAAAGTAGAAACAAAAAAGCTTCTTGCATATCTTTTTACATTAGATATAATTTCTAAATGATCTATTTTAGATGCATCTATTCCAGCTGGTGCAATTAATTCTTTAATGGTTTTAGATTTTAAGCTTCCTACTTCTTGATTTTTAAGCAACTGTTTTCTTTTTTCTTCCTCTAGTTGTTCTTTTTTGGACTTCTTCATTTGCTTCTGCTCCTTTCTCTTTTGAATTCTCAATCTCTTCAATTGCTTTTTGCGCAATGTCTTCGCCTATGTAGTCTTTATTATCACTTAATACAATTTCTGCCATTTTTTGAACTAAAGTTTCTAAATTATTTTCTCTTTCTTCTGCAATTTGTTCTGGTCTTGATTTTACTTTTTCTATGGTACTATTAGCTAATTCAATTGCTTTTTGGTTTATTACTTCGTCTAATGCTTTTATTTTCTTTTCAAAAACATCTGGTGAAGTTGAATATAATTCATCATAACCTGCTTCTATTGCTCTTTCAATACCAAATGTTTCAGATTCATCTCTGTTATATGCTACATATAATAATTCTATTAGTTCTTGTGATGATAATATTTTTCCATTTACAGAGCAAGATGATAATGTTCTTATTATAGATTGAGCTCTTGTATATAATTCTGAAAATGCTACATTCTTAATTTCTTCATAATCATATTTTGCTTCTCCAACTTCTTCAACGAGATAAGGAATTATTACAAAGTATTTTTTATTTAATACCCCTCTATTCAAACTCATTCTTTCTGTATTTTCAACTAAGTCGCTTCCATATTCTAGTAAGTTTTTTTGTTTAGTTAATTCAAACAAATATCTATCTAATTCTTCTTGTGAATATACTTCTGATGATTTCATTTGATTATATCGGAATTGCATTTGTTTATATTTATCTTGAATTTGTTTAATTTTTTCTTTATAACCTAATATACTTCCTTCTAAGTTTATTGTCCTAGTTTGTATGTAAATTTGTACTGGATGTCTTAAGGTATTTAAAAATTGTTGAAAGCCCTCTTCTACTGCTACTTTTTCCATATTAGACATTAAGTCATAATTAACACCTTGGCATTCTACCACCATTAAGAAACGCTTTCCTTTTTTTTGTACAATCATATTGTCTTCTATTTTATCAAATTCCATAAAATTCATAATTGATTCTTTAGTATAAGATTTTTCTACTGTTTGTTTCTTAGATGTGGATTTTTTGTTTTCTGATTTATCACTATTTATTAAATCTGACGTTTCTTCTTCTTTTCTTTTTTCTTTTGCTTTTAAAATTAGAAATGCAAAAATTAAAATGGCTAAAACAAAGATCATTACTCCTAATACTGCTGTTAAAATTTGTGTAAGTGCATCATTACTCATCTTTTGTTACCTCCTGTTTATTTATTCTTTCTTCATCTTGATAAACATATATTTTATTTTTTTGCATTTTAAATTTGATAACTCTTTTTATTACATCATCTATATTTTCCCCACCTGTTTTCTTTGTAATCTGAAATGCATTGCTATCTGGCACTTTAAAGGTTCCAATTGAAAAACCTAGTAAACCTAATATACCTATTATAATAATTCCTACAAATCCTAATCCAATTAGTTTAAGTATTAAATAAAATACAACTCCAATACCTATTCCAATAGCTGTATAGATTAGCGCTTTGGTTGAAAATATAAATAAAATTCTTCCTTCTCCTTTTACATCTCTTGGTAAATTATAAGTTCCCAAACTTAATTCCTCCCTTGTAAAAAAGTATCCATTTTCCCTATATATAATTATAACAAAAAAATGCAAAAATTGTAACATTTTTGCATAAAAAAGTCATTTTTAATAGTTTTGTAATATATTTGTAAAAAAAAAGAAACAATTT
>CAZASP010000073.1:0-6275 GCA_964487865.1 uncultured Clostridium sp.
TGAAGCAATTATGGCTTTTGAAAATCATGATGTAGAAATTCATGCTAAAATATTTGTAAGAATAGAAAAGAAAATAGATGGAGAAATAAAAACTAAAAAAATCGAAACAAGTGTAGGAAGAATTATTTTTAACAAAGGAATTCCACAAGACTAAGGATTTATAGACAGAAAGAAAGATCCATTCCAATATGAAATAAATTTCCCTGTTATGAAAAAATCAATGGGAAGTATTATAGAAAGAGTAATTAGAATACATGGTTTATCTGAATCTGCAGAAGTAATTGATTACATTAAAGCATTAGGATTTAAATATTCTACACTAGCAGGAATTACATTCTCAATGGACGACGTTCAAGTGCCAGCAATTAAAGAGAAACTATTAGAAGAAGCAGATCAAAAAGTAGAAAATATCAGAAAACAGTATGCAAGAGGTTTAATTACAGAAAATGAAAGATACAATGCCGTTATCAATGTTTGGGAAGATACAACAAAACAAGTAAGTACCAGCATGGAAGAAAACTTTGATGAACTAAACCCAATATACATGATGGTTAAATCTGGAGCCCGTGGTAACATGAACCAATTAAGACAAATTGCAGGTATTAGAGGACTTATGGCAAGTACAACTGGTAAAGCAGTTGAAATTCCAATAAAATCTTCATTTGCTGAAGGATTAGATGCATTGGAATACTTCATATCTGCCCATGGAGCTCGTAAGGGACTTTCTGATACGGCTTTAAGAACTGCAGACTCTGGATATTTAACAAGAAGATTAGTAGATGTATCTCAAGACATTATTGTTCGTGAAGAAGACTGTGAAAGTAACGAAGGAATTGACGTTTATGACATTAAAGATGGTAACCAAGTAATTGAAAAAATGCAAGAAAGACTATTAGGAAGATTTCCAATTGAAGATGTATATAATCCAGAAACTAAAGAATTAATTGTAGACAAAAATACAATGATTACTGAAAATATAGCAGAACAAATAGTTGAAGCAGGAATAAAGAAACTAAAAGTACGTTCTGTATTAGGATGCCGTTCAAAACATGGTGTATGCCAAAAATGTTATGGAATGGGATTAGCACGTAGAGACATAGTTGCAATTGGTGAAGCAATTGGTATAATTGCAGCACAATCTATTGGTGAGCCTGGTACACAGCTTACAATGAGAACTATCCACTCTGGTGGTGTTGCAGGTGTTGCAGATATTACACAAGGTCTTCCTAGAGTTGAAGAATTATTTGAAGCCAGAAAACCAAAAGGACTTGCAATTATTACAGAAATTGATGGTAAAGTAAAAATAAAAGAAACTAAGAAGAAAAAAGAAGTTATTGTAACTTCTAATGACAATTCAAAATCTTACACAATTCCATTTGGTTCTAAAATGAAAGTAAAAGATGGGGACCTAGTTGAAGCAGGAGAACCTTTGATAGAAGGATCTATCAATCCAAGTGAAATTTTAGAAATAAAAGGACCAGAGGGAGTTTATGAATACCTAATTTCTGAAGTTCAAAAAGTATATAGAAATCAAGGTGTTGACATCAACGACAAGCACATTGAAGTAATTGGAAGACAAATGCTTAAAAAAGTAAGAATAGAAGACAATGGCGACACAAACATGTTCCCAGGTTCTCTAATTGACATGTATGAATTTGAAGACAGAAACAACGAAACAATTAAAGAAGGAAAGAGGCCAGCAACAGGTAAAAGAGTATTACTAGGAATAACAAAAGCATCATTAGCAACAGACAGTTTCTTATCAGCAGCATCATTCCAAGAAACAACTAGAGTATTAACAGAAGCGGCTGTAAAAGGTAAAATAGACGACTTAGTTGGATTAAAAGAAAATGTCATAATTGGTAAATTAATTCCAGCAGGTACTGGAATGCCAAAATACCAAAATATTCATATAAGCACTGAAAAACCACTTGAAGAAACCAGCAATATAGAAGAAAATCTTTAAATAGGAGAAAGATATATGGAAGAAAAAAGAAAAAAATTTGGTAATGAAAAAGGTTCTGTTACTTTATTTGTAACAGCAACAATGCTACTTATTATAACACTTCTAGTCTTAATGTATGCAGGACAAATAAATAAAATTAATAATCAAAAAAAGCAATTAACACAAATTGAACAGAATTATAAAGTAGATGATGGAGAAATGGACTCTACGTATGAAAGATTAGTAGAAAATAGCAATAATAATAAAGAAGAAGGAACGATTTAGTTCCTTTTTTTCTTGACAAATAGCCTATTTGCTAGTAAAATATAATAGAATAAAAATAAGGAGAAATTTATGCAAAATAATAATAAAAGAGTTTTAGATACATTAGTATCAAAAACAAAAATATATTTAGCTATAATATTTATATTACTATTATACATAAGTGTAAAAAATACATATATGATAATACCATCAATCATTGTATTTGCGTTAGTATTAATATATAACTATTACACTAATAACAAAAGAAAAAGTGAATTATCAGAAACATTACAAGATTTAACATTAAGCGTAGATTCTGCAGCAAAAACAAGCTTAATAAATTCACCATTTCCATTAATTATATTAGAAACAGATGGAAATATTATTTGGAGAAGTTCAAAATTTGCTTCAGAATTTGCCAATATTGATATCGATAATTATATTCAAGAATTAAGTATTGATATTAAAGATGAAATAAAAAAAAGGCAAGCCAATAGTAAAGATAAAACAAACAGAGATATTATTAAGCAAATGGAAATTGGCAAAAAAACTTATAAAATATTAGGAAAATATGTTAATGTAAAAAAGAATAAAAGAGAATACATGGTAATTCTTTATTTTATTGATGACACAGAAAACGTTAAATTGCAAAAAGAATATCAAGATTCTAAATCTTGTGTAAGTATTATTATGGTAGACAACTACGAAGAAACTATGCATCAAATAGAAAGTGAAGAAAGACCACAATTTATAGCTGAAATTGATAAATATATTTATGACTGGACAGATGAGACAAATGGAGTTTTAATAAAAACTGAAAAAGACAGATATATTTATCTTTTTGAACAAAGATATTTAGAAAAAATTAAAGAAGATAAATTCAGTATATTAGATAAAATTAAAGACATTGATATAAATGAAAAAGTACAGTTCACATTAAGCATTGCAGTATCTAATGAAGGGGCAACAGACAAAGAAAAATATAAATCAGCACAAGCAGCAATGGATATAGTTTTAGGACGAGGAGGAGACCAAGCCGTTATTCGTGAAAATGACATTTATAAATTCTTTGGAGGACGAGCACAAGAGGTAGAAAAAAGAACAAAGGTAAAAGCAAGGATTGTTGCACAAGCATTAGAAAACTTAATAAAAGAATCTAAAAAAGTAATGATAATGGGACACACAAATCCAGACATGGATTGTGTAGGAGCAAGTTTAGGAATTTATCGTTTAGCAAAAACCTTAGAAAGAAATGCTTATATAGTTATAGACACTAAAACTCCTACATTAGAGGCATTCCGTAAATCAATTGAAAAAGATGAAGAATATGAAGATGTCATTATAAATAAAGAGGTTGCTTTAGAAAATGTAGACGAAGATACACTATTAGTAGTTGTAGACACTCACAAAGCAAATTATGTAGAATCCTCAGAATTATTGGAAAAAGCAAAAGAAATTGTTATAATTGACCATCATAGAAGAAGTGCAGACTTTATAGAAGAAGCAACACTAACATTTCAAGAAGTATATGCATCATCTGCATCTGAATTAGTAACAGAATTATTGCAATATGTGGAAGAGAAAATAGAATTAAAAACATTAGAAGCAGAAAGTTTATATGCTGGGATAATGATGGATACAAAAAACTTTACCTTCAAAACTGGAGTAAGAACATTTGAAGCAGCAGCGTATTTGCGTAAATGTGGAGTAGACATTATTCATGTAAAAAAATGGTTTCAAAGTGACTTAGAAAGTTTCAACAGAATAGCAGAAATAGTAAGAAAAGCAGAAATAGTAAGCGATACAATAGCAATTTCAATATGTGAAGAAGAAGCAAAAGATGTAAACGTAGTTTGTGCAAAAGCAGCAGACGAATTACTAACAATAAGTGAAATAACAGCCTCATTTGTAATAGGAAAATTAGATGACAAAGTATGTATAAGTGGACGTTCAATAGGAGACATCAACGTACAAATAATATTAGAAAAACTAGGCGGTGGCGGACACATAACCTTAGCAGGCGCACAAATAGAAGGAATGACAATAGAAGAAGCAAAACAAGAATTGATAAACCGTATAAATGAATATTTATCAGAAATTGAAAATTAATACACAGATAAGGAAAAACATAAAGAAAGGCGTGATATAGGTGAAAGTAATTTTAAAAGCAGACATAAAAGGCGTAGGAAAAAAAGATGAAGTTATAAATGCCTCTGACGGTTATGCTAGAAACTTTTTATTTCCTAAAAATTTAGCAATAGAAGCAAATAATGAAAATATGGCAAAATTAAAAGCAAAACAAAATTCTGCTAAATTTCAAAAAGACCAAGAAAGAGAAAAAGCTATAAAAGTTGCAGATAAATTGTCAAAAATCATGTTAAAAATTAATGTAAAAGCAGGAGAAAATGGGAAAATTTTTGGTGGTGTATCAAGTAAAGAGATAACACAAGAATTAGAAAGCCAATATAATATAAAAATAGATAAAAAGAAAATAGATTTAAAAGAAACTATAAAAACATTAGGAATGCAAACTATTGAAATTAAACTGTTTGAAGGAGTAATTGGTAAATTGAAAATAGATGTAAGGTCATCTTAACTAAAACATAAAATATAGTTCTACTAATATCTTTTCAAAAACTCAAAGATAATAGATAATTATGAAAAAAAGAGGTAGTTAAAATGGAATTAGGAAAAGTACCACCACATGATTTAGAAGCCGAACAAGCTATTATTGGTAGTATGTTAACAGATAAAGATGCTGTTATTGCAAGTATTGAAGTTTTAAAAGCAGAAGATTTTTATAGAGAAGACAATAGAGCAATTTATGAAGCAATATTAAATTTGTATAATCGTGCAGAACCAATTGATATTATTACAGTAAAAGCAGAATTAGAAGCTATGGGAAAATTTGAGAAAATAGGAGGTTTAGAATACTTAGCTGAACTTCCAGAAAAAGTTCCAACAACAGCAAATGCAACAAAATATATCAAGATAGTAGAAGAAAAATCAATTTTAAGAAATTTAATAAAAACAGCAAATGAAATTATTGACTTAGGCTATGATGCAACAGAAGATGTAGAGAACATCATGGAAAGTGCAGAAAAGAAAATTTTTAATATAATGCAAAATAAAAGCCAAAAAGGATATACACCAATAAAAGATATACTAGTAGAAAGCTTTACACAATTAGAGGAATTATACAATAGAAAGCAACACATTACAGGTATACCAACAGGATTTACAGAGTTAGATTATAAAACAGCAGGATTTCATAATTCAGACTTAATATTAATTGCCGCAAGACCAGCTATGGGTAAATCATCTTTTGCTTTAAATATAGCAACACATGCAGCAGTTAAAGCAAAAGTACCAGTAGCAATATTTAGTTTAGAAATGTCAAAAGAACAGCTGGTAAATAGAATTTTATGTAGTGAAGCAATGGTAGACAGCAACAAAATAAGAACAGGAAAATTAGAAGAAGATGACTGGACAAAATTAGCAGGAAGCATAGGACCATTATCAGAAGCAGAAATTTATATAGATGACACACCAGGCATATCTATTATGGAAATAAGAGCAAAATGTAGGAAACTAAAATTAGAAAAAAATATAGGTATGGTAGTAATTGATTATTTACAACTAGTACAAGGAAGTAGTAAAAGAAACGGTAGCCGTGAACAAGAAATATCAGAAATCAGCCGTTCATTAAAAATACTTGCCAAAGAATTAGGAGTACCAGTAGTTGCACTATCACAATTATCAAGAGCAGTAGAACAAAGAATAGAACATAGACCAATGCTATCAGACTTAAGAGAATCAGGAGCAATAGAACAAGATGCCGATATTGTAATGTTCTTATACAGAGATGACTATTACAATAAGGATAGTGAGAAAAAAGACATAGCAGAAGTAATTATAGCAAAACACAGAGGAGGATCCACAGGAACCATTGAATTATTATGGTTAGGAAATTACACAAAATTCGTGAACTTAGAAAAAAGATTTGACGACTAGGTGCAGTTGAGTGCAATTGGGGAGGTTTCTTTTTGCACATTTTTATACATTT
>CAZASP010000074.1:0-5891 GCA_964487865.1 uncultured Clostridium sp.
CCTATGACTACATATTATATTCCGACATTCCATTTAAACCCAAATATTGTTGGGAATCCTAATATGGGCACTCCATCTCAACAATGTATATGTTCTCAAAACGGTTTTTACATGCCACCATATGGAATGATGATGTAGAATTGTCAAAATACAAGCGATATATTGTGCATAGCTTAGGATAATTTTAATATTAAAATTTGTGGCTAACTATTTCTAGTTAGCCACATTACATAGCAAATTAAAATTTTTTTATGTATAATTCTAGTTAATAAATTAAATTCTCTTTAATTATCATCATCATCTTTCATAGACATTGTTTTAATAGTTCTTATTTCAAGAGTATATACTTTATATTCAGTTTCATTTGAAATATATTATTAAACATAAAAAAAGAGAACCCTATAAAGTTCTCTTTAATGAGTTTGTAATTATATTTATTTATATAAAATATTGCTATTTTATATGTATTATTATTTTTGCAAAGTCTAGTATTTTCAATACTTTGCTGTTTGGTGTCAATTAACTATCGGCTCTCCTGCACCACTACCACCACCAAATGGTAATCTATATTGAATTTCTTCTTCCTTTTCTTTTTTTGTATATTCATCAATAGTTTCTCCTTTGAATTCACTACCACCTGCTGCAAATCCAAAACTTACTTTAGATATTGGAATAATTACAATATTATTAGATGTTTCTATAGGTTCCCCAATAATAGTATTTACATCTATCATATCTTGGATACTATTCATAGCCGTAACCATAAGCCCTTCTATTGGATGCTCGCTCATAATCTTCCACTCCTTTATTCTCTTTTTTATTTAAAATATAAATAACATTTATAATATGGCTCATTTTTATTTCAAATATACCTGAAATATATATATTTACCAAATTTTGATCTTGATAAATTGGATTAACTGCAAATTTTTGATTTTCAAACTCTTTAATTCTTTTTCGTAATAAAACAGCAATTATTGTACTAACAACTGGAACAATAATAGATGTTAAACTTGCATTTTCTGTTCCAATTGAAATATTTAAATTTAATTTTTTTATCCATAAATCTAGTTTTTTAATTGCTATAAAAAATCTTTTATCAAATTTTTGGTTATCCTTTAATAATTTAAAATCTATGGACTTAATTTTTTCCTGTAATTTTAATTTTTCCAATTTGGTTTTTGTTACATTGATTTTTAAAATAGGTACAAAACCTAATGCATATAATTTTATAATAATAATATAATCTTTATTGATATGTCTTTTTGTTTTTGATTGAAAACGAAAATTTTGCACTTCGATTTGTATTTTTGAAAAAAATAAAATTATATTTAGCAATATAAAAGTTAGTAATATAAAAAGAAAAACCAACCCTATCTCCTCCTTTTAGAAGGTATATTGTTAGTTTTTCCACAATTTACAATTTTAAACATATTTAACTAATTTTCTTTGATTTTTCAACAGTAATATCACCAAATAATCTTTCTTGGCTAGTTTCCACTTTATTTCTTCTAGACAACTCTAATAAACCAGAAAAAGCAGTAACTACCTCTTGTTTATTATGTTTTTTAATAGAAAATAGTTTATTAAACACAAATCTTTTTTGCTTTACCAAAACTTTAAACATCTCTTTTACCTTACTTGCTACAGTATAATTATCAGTAATAACAATTTTTTCAATGTTCTTAGCATTTTGATTTAGCTTAACACTATTTCTTTCCACCAAATTTTTATACACTTCTGGTATCAGAGTATTTTCGTAATTTTTTTCTAACTTTTGTATTGGTAACTCAACTTCTTCTTGCGTCTTAAAATATCTTCTAGAAAAATCTAAATAATTTTCTTTAAAAACCTTACTAATATCTTTAAACTTTTTATATTCAACAATTCTACGAATTAACTCTTCTTCAGTCAATTCTTCTTCCTCTTGCTCTTGATTTGGCAACAAATTTTTAGACTTTAAAAAAAGCAAAGTAGATGCCATAACCAAAAATTCACTAGCAATCTCCAAATTTAAACTTTCTTGTTCCTTTAAAAAAGCAACATATTGATCTGTAATTTCACTTAAATTAATATCATAAATACTCATCTTATTTTTATCAATCAAATGACATAGTAAATCTAAAGGTCCTTCAAAATTATCAATTTTGATTGCATATTTCTTCGTCTCTAAAGTTAAAATTGCCATAATTTTAAAATTTCTCTCCTCCCTAATTACACCTATCTATTTTCCATTGCTCGTTTTATGTTTTCTAGTTTATATCCTTTTTTTAGCAAGAATTGTTTTATTTCTTCTTGTTCCATAGATATTGATTTCTTGTATATAATATTTTCTGCTGATTTTATTTCGTATGCTTCTAATTTTTCTTTATTTTGTGCAATATAATCTTCTATTTTATTTTTGTCTAATCCTTTTGATGCCAGTTTGTACCCGAATCTCCTTTATTGATAAATTTTTTAATATCATAAAGTTATTTACAGTTTTTTCTATGAATTCGCTATCATTAATATATTGTGCTTCTTTTAGATATTGTATTATATCTTCTAACATGTTTTCTTCTATGGTTGATGCGAATTTTTTTCGTATTTCTTGTTCTGTTCTTTTTTTATATAGTATATATTTTAATACTTTTGTTTTTTGTTTATCAAACTCTTCTATTGTATACATTTGTTTTCCTTTCTTTTTTGACATTTTACTATAAATAAAAAAAAATAGCAAGATTTGATATTTTACTATAAATAAAAAATAAGAAAAAAGTTTAATATATTTTTATTTATAATCATATATTAAACTTTTTTATATATAATTTATGGCTGTATAACAACTTATTATGCTAATACTATGTTAAAATTATGTTATTCCTCTTCATCATCTACTTTTGGTAATTCTTCTCCTAAGCTTTGTTCAAAGGCCTTTGCGAAGTTGTCTCTTACTTTATTTTCTACTTCTTGCAATATTTCTGGATTTTCTTGAAGGTATTTTTTTACATTTTCTCTACCTTGTCCTATTCTTTCTCCATTATAACTAAACCATGAACCAGATTTTTCTATGATGTCTAGATTAATTGCCATATCTAAAATGTTACCTGTTTTTGATATTCCTTCTCCATATACAATATCAAATTCAGCCTCTCTAAATGGTGGTGCAACTTTGTTTTTAACTACTTTTACACGTACACGACTACCTTTAAATTCACCATCTTGTTTAATGTTTTCTACTTTTCTAATATCCATTCTAACAGATGCATAGAATTTTAATGCTCTACCACCTGTAGTTGTTTCTGGATTTCCAAACATAACTCCAATTTTTTCTCTTAATTGGTTTATGAATATTAAAACTGTTTTTGTTTTATTAAGTGCTCCTGCTAATTTTCTTAATGCTTGTGACATAAGTCTTGCTTGAAGTCCCATGTGTGCATCTCCCATGTCACCATCTATCTCTGCTTTCGGTACTAGTGCTGCTACAGAGTCAACTACAATAACATCTAAGGCTCCGCTTCTTACTAAGCTTTCTGTGATTTCTAATGCTTGTTCACCTGTGTCAGGTTGTGATACTATTAGATTATCAATGTCTACTCCTAATTTTTTAGAATATACTGGGTCTAATGCATGTTCAGCATCAATAAATGCTGCTTCTCCTCCCATTTTTTGTGCTTCTGCAATAATATGTAAAGCTAATGTTGTTTTACCAGATGATTCTGGTCCAAATATTTCTATAATTCTGCCTCTTGGAACTCCTCCTATTCCTAATGCTACATCTAAGCTTAAAGCTCCTGTTGGTATTGCTTCTATCTCCATTGCTTTGAATTCCCCTAATTTCATAACAGAACCTTTACCAAATTGTTTTTCTATTTGACTCATAGCCATTTCTAATGCCTTTTTTCTTTCTGCGTTTTCTTCCATGATTTTTCCTCCTTATTTTTGAACTTTTGTTTGATAAACTTATTATATAACAAAAATTTGTTTTGTCAATACTTTTTTGAAATTTTTTAGTATATACAATTATTTATACCAACCTTCGATTCCATAAAATTGATTAAACCAGTTTGGTGTAACTTCCCCTACCAAAGCAGAGTTATATACTACTGTATATTTATTATTGTATAGACTTATGTATGGAACGTCTGATTTATAAATTTCAATTAATCTTGCGTATTTTTCTTTTAGTATATTTTCATCTGTTGTATTTTTAACTTCGTTCATAATATTAGAAGTTTCTTCATTGGAATAGTTAGCAATATTTCCATCTCCAAAATAAGTGTTTAAATTAGGACTTAGCGAAAGTGTCATACTACATAGTGCTATATCATAGCTTTTACTATTTAAATTTTTTTCATATTGCTCATCAGCTGCCTGAACAATATTGATGTGAATGCCTTGTGCTTCTAATTGTTGTCTAATATTTTCAGCTACTGAAACTTTTGATGAATCACTAGATTTAACTAATAAACTTAGAGAAATTCTTTGTGTTTTTCTATTTTCTGTTTTCTGCCAATTTCCAGAACGATAAATCCATCCACTATCTGTTAAAACTTGCTTTGCTTGTTCTACATTATATCCTGAACTTGCATCTTGTCCTTGTACTAGCCAATTTCCATAGTCTAAAGGGAAACTGCTTGAATAGCATTTATTATTGAATATACTTGAAACAATATTCTCTTTATCAATAGAATATGATATAGCCCTCCTTACTTCTTGTTTGCTTAAAATTTCATTTTGTGTATTAAATGCTAAAAAAGTATGTTCTCTACCTTTTAATTCTTTTGAACTATATCCAATTGTTCCTATATATTCTTGCAAGTTGTCATTTGTTGTTGCAATTAAATCTATATTACCAATTTTAAAGCTGTTATATAATTCTCCTATGGATGGATATAAATTTACAGTAATATTTTCTATGGTTAAATTAGTTTCTTTATTCCACCAAGATGTGTTTTTAGTTAATATAAGATAAGATGACTCAACAGTTTCGATTTTGTACATTCCTGTTCCTACTGGTGAAGCATTTTTTCCTGTATTTTTAAAATCTTCCCCTTCATAGTAATCTTTTGATAAAATAGGGAAAGTTAATTGGTACTCAAAAAATGGAATTTCTTTATCTAAGTTAATTTTTACAGTGTAATCGTCTACTATGTCTATTCCAGTTACATTTTGCACATTATAAGAATAAATAGAAGATATCTCTTTTAATCTGTCAATTGTAAATCTTACATCTTCTGATGTAAATTTTTCTCCATCTGACCATTTTACATTTTCTCTTAATTTAATAAGATATGAATTATCATTTTGTTTTGCCCATTGTGTTGCTAAACATGGCTCTGCTTTATAATCTGCAGTTAAAGTAACTAACGGTTCATAAATCAATTTTGAAATGTCTTGTACATTTTTATTATTACTAAGAATAGGATTTATTGTATCTAATGATGCTATTCCCAATTTTAGTTCTTTGATTTTTTCTTCCTGACTACTTGCTTGTTCTTCTTGCTTTTTTATTTCTTCATCTTGTCTGATTATGAAGATTGCAAATAGTAATAAGATAATTATAAAAATAATAAAAACATAGCGTATCCAATTTGATTTCATATTCCACCTCTATTCTTTTGCTATCATATATTAAATTGAAGGAATTTTCAAGATATTTGTTTAAATTCTTTATTAAATTACAAAACAGGCTGTAATGAATACAGCCTGCACAATTTATCATTTTTAAGTTCTTGACTCTACAATTAGCTTTATACCTGTTCTGTCTTCCCCTTCAACCTCGACTTCTGCAAATGCAGGTATACAAACTAAATCGACTCCTGCCGGTGCAACAAATCCTCTTGCTATTGCCACTGCCTTTACTGCCTGATTTAATGCTCCTGCTCCGATTGCTTGCATTTCTGCTTTGT
>CAZASP010000075.1:0-5785 GCA_964487865.1 uncultured Clostridium sp.
AAAAAATAAAATAATAGAAGAAGATGAAAGGTAAAAGTGCCTTTCATCTTATCTTTTATGCATAACTTTACTTAACAAAATTTTTTCTAGCTATGTGATTTTAAATTAATTTCAATTTGTCTTTGAGCATCTTTTTTAGCTAAATCTTGGCGTTTATCATAAAGCTTTTTACCTTTTCCAATTCCTAATTCTACTTTAACTAATGAATTTTTAAAATAAATACTAATTGGAACAAGAGTATAACCCTTTTGTTTAGTTAGGCCAATCAATTTATCAATTTCTTTTTTATGTAATAATAATTTCCTATCTCGTAATGGATCTGTATTAAAAATATTTCCATGTTCATAAGGACTAATGTGCATTCCGCATATGTAAACTTCTCTATTTTTTATGTAAGCATAACAATCTTTTAAATTAGCTTTTCCATTTCGAATTGATTTGATTTCTGTGCCTGTCAAAGCAATACCAGCTTCTAATTTATTCTCTATATTATAATTATGATAAGCTGTTGGATTTTTAGCAATTAACTTATTATTCATTTTTACTTTCATTCCTTTCTTGCCGTCGACTTACTAAGTCTGCTATAAAAAACAAATAATGTTTAAATTATTATAACATATTTTTTATATAAATAAAAGAAAAAAGTTGTTAAAAGGATAACCTTTTAACAACTTAAAAATTATTCTTTTCCATCATAATTTGAAGAACGCATTTGCATTGAATAATACCAAACTAAAGCTACTATAGCGATAGCAGCAATACCAATAATAAGCCAAGTCCAAGCTGTTGCATTCATACCCATAAAAGTATTGCTTGTTGTAGAAGTTCTAGTAGCAGTATAATTTGTTGCAGTATTATTATTTGTATCTTTTTTTGTATTATTATTATTGCCATTATTCATCATTGTTTGCCCAATACCTTTTGCATCGTTAGTTAAATCACCAGTTGCATCTTTTGAAGTATTTGAAATATCTCTAGCTGCATCTTCAACAGCATTTTCAGCTCCGCCAACTACATTTCTAACTCCATCAGCAGCATCTTGTAAACCATTATTTGCAAAGCAAATAGAAAAAGAGAAAGTAGCAATAATAAGAATAGCAGTTGCAATTAATAATTTTTTGTACATAAAATTATCCTCCTATTTTAATTTAATAAGCTTATTAGTTTTCATATTATAAATATGAAAATTAAATACTATTTATAGTATTTAATAAAAAAAGATAAAATATACATACAAAAATTTCAAAAAAAAACTCTCATTTTGAGAGTTTTAAAAATTTATTTTTTTAAACGAATTAAAATAGCAATTGCAAGTAAAATTAAAAGTATTCCAATGACAATTAGTATTATATTAATAATTGTAGTTAATACTGAATTAGAATTAGAATTTGTGCTTATATTACTTACTGTAGTAGATGGACTAGAAGAAGTATTAGTAGTTGTATCTGTTTCTTCATCTATATCTTCATCTACATTAGTATCTAATTCTGAGTCTTCGTCTTCATCATCAATTGAATTAGTATCAGTAATTAATGTATTTGTTGTCATATTATTTATAGTAGGATTGGTGTTGTTTGTGGAAGTTGTAGTATTAGTTGTTAAATCAAGATCTTCATCGGTAGAATTATCTGACATATCTAAATCTATAGCATAAGATAGTGTAAAAACTAATAAAATTGTTGATAAAAAAGTTAAAATAAAAGTTATTCTTTTTGTATTCATTATTATTTTACCTCCATAAAAACCGAACTTGGTTAGTTTCTTTTGTTCTTTCCTATAATAACACAAAATATTCAAAATTGTCTAGTAAAATTGAAAAATTTATATAAATTTTATCTAATAAACCGCTAATTTACTTGTAAATTTTTGCAAATTAGTGTAAAATAGCAATATATTGTAAATAATTATAAAAAAAAGAATTGGAGAAAAAATGAGATTTGTTGATAGCGAAGAAAGTAAAGTAGAATATAAAAAATTTTTAGAAGGACATGAGAGATGCAATTTTCAGCAGTCACTTGAATGGGCGGAGGTTAAGAAACCAAATTGGAATCCAGAAGTTATTTTAGCTGAAGATGAAAATGGAGAAATTATTGGTTCTCTTTGCGTATGGATTCGCAAAATGCCAATTTTTGGAAATATTATGTATTCGTCTAGAGGACCTGTTTGTGATGTTCATAATTTAGAGGTTATGAAACAGTTAACAGATGGTGCTAAAGAGTTAGCTAAAAAGTATAATGCTATTGTTTTAAGAATGGAACCAGATGTTGAAAGTAAAGATGAAGATTTTAGAAATATTGTTACTAATTTAGGTTACCGTATTAAAGATGATGCAAAAGATTTTAAAGATGAAATTCAACCTAGATATGTGTTCAGATTAGACATTAAAGGTAAAACTGAAGATGAAGTTATGGCAGGGTTTAAACAAAAATGGAGATATAATATTCGTTTAGCAATAAAAAAAGGTGTTACAATAAAAGATGGTACTAAAGAGGATTTAAAAGATTTTCATAAAATTATGATAGAAACTGGTGAAAGAGATGGCTTTATTATTAGACCATTAGCTTATTTTGAAAAGATGTATGATGAACTTGGACCAGAACACATGAAAATTTTGATGGCTTATTACGAGGACAAGCCAATTTCTGGTGTTATTCCAATTTTTTATGGAAATAAAACATGGTACTTATATGGAGCAAGTAGTAATTCACATCGTAATTTAATGCCAAATTATTTGTTACAATGGGAAATGATAAAAATGGCTATTCAAAGAAAAGATGATGTTTACGATTTTAGAGGAGTATCAGGAGTAGTGGATGAAAACCATCCACAATATGGGTTATACAGATTTAAACAAGGATTTGGTGCAACTTTTACAGAATTTATTGGTGAGGTTTACATGCCTTTCAAGCCACTTACTTATAAATTATATCGTTTTTCAGAAAAAATCTTTAGAACAATTAGACAGTTAAAAATGAAATTAAAAAATAAAAAATAATAAGGATGGTAAAAGTGAGTACTTTAGTTATTAATAAAGAAGATTTAAGGCATAATATTGAGCAAATTAAAAAGTTTGCAGAAAAAAGCCGGAAAAGATGATTCGGGAAATCCAGTAAGAATAATTGCAGTTGTCAAAGGAAATGCTTATGGACTTGGTTTAGTAGAATATACAAAATTTTTAATTGATAATGGAATATCTTTTTTTGCAGTATCAACTATGGAAGAAGCAATTACTTTAAGAAAAGCAGGAATTAAAGAGGACATACTAATGTTATCTTCAACAGCAATTAAAGAAGATATAGAAACTTTAATTCAAAATAATATTATTATTACTATTGGGTCTAAAGAAGATGTAGAAATAGCAAATCAAATTGGAAAAGAAAAAAATATTCAAATTAGAGCACATTTAAAAATAGATACAGGTTTTGGTAGATATGGATTTATTTATAATAATCGAGATAAAATGGTGGAAGTTTTAAAAGGAATAACAAATATTAAAATTGAAGGAACTTTTTCACATTTTTCTATAAGCTTTTTTGATGATAAATATACTAAAGAACAATTTCAAAGATTTATAGATGTTATAGAAGTTTTACAAATGAATAAAATTAACACAGGGATGCTTCATATTTGTAATTCTTCAGCATTTTTAAAATTTCCAAACATGCACTTAAATGCTGTTAGAATTGGTTCAGCTTTTTTAGGAAGATTATCTTTTAAAAATTTTCTTGGACTTAAAAAAATAGCACATTTAGAGGCAAAAGTAACTGAAATAAAAGAATTGCCGAAAGGATTTAATATTGGATATTCAAATACTTATAAGACACCTAGTGAAAAGAAAGTAGCCATAATTCCTTGCGGATATTTAGATGGTTTCAATGTAAAAAATGAAGAAGACATGTTTAGATTAATTGATAAAATTAGATATTTAAAAAAAGATATCAAAGCATTATTTAAAAAACAAGATTTATATGTTAAAATAAAAGATATAGACTGTAAAGTATTAGGAAGAGTTGGAACATATCATGTAGTATGTGATATAACTGGAAAAGACATACAAATAGGAGATACCGCTATTTTTCCTATTAATACAAAATTTGTAAATTCTAACATAAGGAGGGAATATCGTTAATGAATGAAGAAAATAATACAAAAGAAACAATGAAAATAGGATTTTTCCGTAAAGTATGGAATTCAATTGTAAAAATTGAAAAATATCCAGATATGGCAGCAGAAGGATTGGGTAGAGCACTTGGATATTTATGCAAAATAATAGCAATACTTGCTATTGTAATTTGTCTTGGTACAATGTATCAAACATATAAAATGTTGCAAGAAGGAATTGAATATTTACAAAATGAATTTCCAGATTTTTCTTATAAAGATGGTATATTAGACATTAATTCGGAAGAACGAATTACAATTTCTGAAGATGATTCTTATGTGGGAAAAACTATTATTGATACAAAAGTTGAAGATGAAACAACCATTAATCAATATATAAATGAAATTGAAGAATCAGGAGACGGATTAATTATATTAAAAGATAGAGTAATATTAAAAAATAGTTCAGTTACAGGAACAATTAACTACAATTACAATGAAATGTTAAGCCAAATGGGAATAACAGAATTTACAAAACAAACTGTAATTGACTATAGTCATAGTACACAAATAATTAGTTTCTATGCAAGCATCTTTATTACAATTTTTGTTTATAGCTTTATTATGTACTTATTAACTACTATATCAAATGCTGTATTTTTAAGTATATTTGGATATTTAACAACTTGGCTTGCACGTATAAAAATGAGATTTGTAGCTATATTTAATATGTCAATTTATGCGCTTACATTATCTATTTTCTTAAATATACTTTATATTGCAGTTAATATGTTTATAGAGTTTAATATTGAGTATTTCCAAGTAATGTATGTAGCTGTGGCGGCTATCTATTTGGTGGCAGCAATATTCATACTAAAGTCAGAATTTATGAAACGACAAGCTGATTTGATGAAAATTGTTGAAGCACAAGCAATTGTAAAGAAAGAAATGGAAGAAAAAGAACAAGAAGAAAAACAGGAAAAGGAAAAGAAAGAAAGACAAGAAAAAGATAAACAAGAAGAAAAAAAAGGAAAAGACGATTCTGATGGAGAGCCTCAAGGTTCAAACGCATAAATCAAAAGGAGGAAATAATGAGTAAAAACAAACAAGACAAACAAGACAACAAAAAATTATGGTTATCTTTAATAGTGCTTGTAATATTAGTTATCTTGTTAGTAGGATTAACTATAGTTATGGTAAATAACAATAAAGATAAAGACGAAAAAACATTAGCTTATACAGACTTAATTAAGGAATTATCATATGGAAATATAGAAAAAATCGAAATGACAGTTGGAAGTACTACAGTTAAAGTTAAACAAAAAAATGTAGAGGAAGAAAAAACATCTATTGTTCCTAATACAGAAAGCTTTATTGGATTAGTACAAGATAAAGTTGCAGAAGGAAATGAAATTGAATTAATACAAAAACCAAAAAGTATATTGGCACAAATTCCATCATTTATACTTTCATTCTTACCAACATTTATTATGCTTGCTTTATTCATCATGATATTTAAAATGCAAGGATTAGGCGAAAGGGGAAAAGTATATGATGATACAGAAAGAAAAACAAAAGTTAAATTTGATGATGTAGCAGGACTAGATGAGGAAAAAGAAGAATTAGTTGAAATTGTCGAATTTTTAAAGAAACCAGAAAAATTTGCAAAAATGGGAGCTAAAAT
>CAZASP010000076.1:0-5762 GCA_964487865.1 uncultured Clostridium sp.
CATCCAATGGGAGGATATGGAGGAGCATTAAAACAACTATCAATTGGAGTTGCTTCATCAAAAGGTAAAAGATATATTCACTGTGCAGGAGCAGAGAATGGAACATATGAAGATATGTTCACAACAGATAAAATAAAATTTTTAGAATCAATGGCTGATGCAGCATCTTCAGTAGTTGACTATTTTGGTGATAAAATAGCATATATAAATGTTATGAAAAATATGTCAGTAGATTGTGATTGTTGCAGTGTAGCAGAAGACCCTTGTATGAAAGATATTGGGATATTAGCTTCACTTGACCCTGTTGCAATAGACCAAGCATGTATAGATTTAGTTAAAAATTCTGATGACCCAGGAAGAGACCATTTATTAGAAAGAATAAATTCAAGACATGGTACACATACAATTGATGTAGCAGAAGAACTTGGAATTGGTTCTAAAGATTATGAATTAATTAATTTATAGAAAAAAGGAGTTGTGAGAAATGAAATATAGATTTGAAACAGAAAATACTTGTGCACAAGTTATAGAATTCACATTAGAAGGAAATGTAGTAAAAAATGTAAGATTTTTAGAAGGAGGATGCCCTGGAAACCTTCAAGCACTTCCTAGACTCGTTGAGGGAATGACAGTTGAAGAAATAGAAGAAAAAATAGGTGGAATAAAATGTGGACTTAGAGGTACATCTTGCGCAGATCAATTAGCAAAAGCAGTTAGAAAAGCTTATGAAGAATCAAAGAAAACAGCTTAAATAATAAATAAGGAGGAAATTTTTATGATGGAAAAAGTAGAAAGTTCAAAAAAACAAAATAAATTGGTAGAAATTCTATCAAGCACAAGAGCAAAATATATAATAGGAACAATTATATTAAGTGGAATAGGAATAGTTTTACCTAGAATATTCCATGTACTTGCTGGTAGTTCAGCTGGTAGCACTTTCTTACCAATGCATATAGCTGTTTTAATTGCAGCGCTTACCTTTGGAGCAATCAGTGGTACTATTGTAGCTGGAAGTTCAGTAATATTTAGTTATTTATTAACAGGAATGCCAACACTTGAAAGACTACCATATATGCTTATAGAATTAGTTATATATGCAGTATTATTAAGCATTATCAACAAAAAATTCAACTCTTATATATCACTAATAGCAACCATAATTTTAGGTAGAGTAATATATGCAGGAATATTGTTTATCGCAATTAACGTTTTAGGATTTCAAACTTATGGAATATCAGTTATTGAAAGCATAAAAGTAGGATTACCTGGTATTGCAATTCAATTAATATGTGTTCCATTTATAGCAAAATCTATTAAGAAAGGAATAGGCTTTAATGAATAAGTTAGATGAATTAAAGTGAACCTTTTTAGAAAAAATACTTCACTACAGATGGAGAAGGAAAAATTTATCAAGAAATGAGTGGAGGTACTACAGAAGAAAATGGATATAAAATTAATAGGAGAGGGTATTTATTATGGAAAAAAAGCAAAGTAATTTAAAAATAATTATAGCATTATTAGTAATAATTATTGTATTATTAATAGGGTTTATTATATTTTTTATAGGGGAGTTTATAGATGAACGAGACGAGATTAGAAACTTATATAATAGTAATAATACAATAGCTACTGATAATATTACAAATACAACAGACAATAATAATAATGATAACAATAACAATAGCAATAAAAACAATGAGAACAACTATATACCAAGAGAAAATGCGTTAAAAACAGCTTTAGATGATGCAAAAATAAATCAAAATGATATTCGTAATACAGACGTTGAACTAGATTATAAATATAATCAAACAGTATATGAAGTTACTTTTGATTATCAACAATATGAGTATGAGTATTATATTAATGCAGAAAATGGAAGTATTGTAAAGTCTTTTAAAGAAAGAGATTAATTAGAATATTGATAATTAAACAAAAGTAAGTAATTTTGTTGAAATTTACTTGCTTTTTTGTTATACTATAATAAGATAATATGAAAGGAAGGTAATAAATATGTGTACAGCAATAACTTATAATACAAAGGATCATTATTTTGGAAGGAATTTTGATTTAGAGTTTTCATATAAAGAAACTGTTACAATAACTCCTCGTAATTATCCTTTTAAATTTAGAAAAATAGAGGATATTAATAAACATTATGCCATTATTGGTATGGCATATGTATCAGATAATTATCCACTTTATTATGATGCTATTAACGAAAAAGGGTTAGGTATGGCTGGGTTAAACTTTCCAGACAATGCTGATTATAAAAAAGAAAAGGATGATAAAAACAATATTGCTTCATTTGAGTTTATTCCATATATTTTATCACAATGTTCTAATGTTGAAGAAGCTAAAAAGTTATTAAGCAAAATAAACATTGCAGATATTAATTTTAGTGAACAATTACAAGCTTCTCCATTACATTGGATTATTTCTGATAAAGAATTTTCAATAACTGTTGAAAGTGTAAAAGATGGACTTAAAATATATGATAATCCAGTTGGCGTTCTTACTAATAACCCAACTTTTGACATACAGCTATTTAATTTAAATAACTATATGAGTTTATCAGTTGAACGTCCAATAAATAATTTTTCAGAGAAATTAAACCTAGATGTATACAGCCGTGGTATGGGATCACTAGGTTTACCGGGAGATTTATCATCTGCTTCAAGATTTGTAAAAGCAACATTTACTAAAATGAATTCAATTTCTGGCGATTCAGAATCAGAAAGTATTAGTCAATTTTTTCATATCTTAGGTTCAGTAGATCAACAAAGAGGGTGTGTTCATATGGGAGAAAATAAGTACGAAATAACTATATATAGTTCTTGTTGTAATATGGACAAGGGTATATATTATTATACAACTTATGAAAATAGTCAAATTACTGGTATAGATATGTTTAAAGAAAATCTAGACGGAAAAGATTTAATAAATTATGATTTGATACAAGGTCAACAAATATATATGCAAAATTAAATTTAATATAAGTAAAAGTAATTGGTTATTAGAATGATTATAAAATACATTAGATGATAGTAAATACTACTCTAATGTATTTTTAATTTCATACTAAATTTAGCTTTAAAATTAAAAAAGTATTGACAGTTGAGTTGACATTCACATATAATATAAATAGAGTTGAATAAATATTCAACTATTATATCAAAAATAAAAAGGAGAACTCAAATGTCTAGAAATGAATTTACATGTGATTGTAATATAATCCACCAAGATGTAGTTAATAGCACAATAAAAAATATGCCAGATGCAAACACATTTAACAAACTTGCAGATTTTTTCAAAATACTTGGAGATACAACTAGAACAAAAATATTATTTGCTTTAGACCAAAACGAAATGTGCGTATGTGATATTGCAAATGTATTAGGAATGAGTAAATCATCTATTTCTCATCAATTAGGAACTCTAAGAAGAAGCGGAATTGTCAAATGTAGAAAATCTGGAAAAGAAGTTTTTTATATGCTAGACGATAACCATGTAAAAGAAGTTTTTGAAATAGGTATAGAACATATAACACACAAAAAATAAAAAATGTAGGAGGCAACAATAATGAAGAAAGACGCAAGTAGAATTATAATAGCATTTATATTATTTTGTATAGCATTTATAGTAAATTTTAAAAACGAATGGATAAATAATGTAATATATATAATAGCTTATTTAATTGTTGGATTAGAAGTATTAACAAAAGCAATAGAGAACATCACTAAGGGAAAAGTTTTTGATGAAAATTTCTTGATGTCAGTTGCAACAATAGGAGCATTTGCAATAGGAGAATTTCCAGAAGCAGTCTGCGTTATGTTATTTTATAAATTAGGAGAATTATTACAAAGCTATGCAGTAGACAGATCAAGAAAATCGATTTCAAGTTTAATGGATATAAGACCAGACTTTACTAATGTAGAAAGAAATGGTAAAATAGAAAAAGTATCACCAGATAATGTAAATGTTGGTGAAATAATTGTAGTGAAGCCAGGAGAAAAGGTTTCATTAGATGGTTATGTAATAGAAGGAAAGTCAAGCCTTGATACAAAAGCACTAACAGGAGAAGCTTTGCCACGAGATGTTTCTGAAGGAGAAGAAGCATTAAGTGGATGTATAAATTTAAATGGTGTTATAAAAATAAAGGTAACTAAAGAATATAGAGAATCAACAGTAAGTAAAATATTAGACTTAGTTGAAAATGCAAGTAGTAAAAAATCAAATTCAGAGAATTTTATTACAAAATTTGCACAATACTATACGCCAATAGTAGTTATTATTGCAGTGCTTCTTGCAATATTACCACCACTTATAATAAATAATACAACATTTTCAGATTGGATATATAGAGCATTATCATTTTTAGTAGTATCTTGTCCTTGTGCATTAGTAATTTCAATACCATTAAGCTTTTTTGGAGGAATAGGCGGAGCATCTAAAATGGGAATCCTAATAAAAGGAAGTAACTATTTAGAACGATTGGCTAAAACAGAAATAATTGTATTTGATAAAACAGGAACATTAACTCAAGGAGTTTTTGAAGTACAAAAAGTTAAAGCAATAGATATAAGTGAAGAAGAATTATTAAAAATCACAGCATATAGTGAAAATTATTCAAATCATCCTATTTCATTATCTGTCAAGAAAGCGTATAACAAAGAAATTGATGTAAAACAAATTGTAAAAACAGAAGAAATATCTGGACAAGGAATTATTGCTAAAATTGGAGAACAAGATGTATTAGTGGGAAATGAAAAATTAATGAATGAAAATAAAATAGAATTTACAAAATCTAATGATATAGGAACCATTTTATATGTAGCAGTAGATAGAAAATTTGTAGGATACATAGTAATATCAGATACAATAAAAAAAGATTCTATTAAAGCAATAAGAAACTTAAAGAAAAATAATATAAAACAAACAGTAATGCTAACAGGAGACAAGAAAGATGTTAGTGAAAGTATTGCAGAAAAATTAGGAATAGATAAAGTATATGCAGAATTATTACCAGATGAAAAGGTAGAAAAAGTAGAAAGTTTATTAAAACAAAAGAGCGAAAAAGGTAAACTTGCATTTGTAGGAGATGGCATAAATGATGCACCAGTTTTAGCCATTTCTGACATAGGTATAGCAATGGGAGGCATGGGATCAGATGCAGCAATAGAAGCAGCAGATGTTGTACTTATGACAGATGAACCATCAAAAATAGTAAACGCAATTCAGCTATCAAAAAAAACAATGAGAATTGTTAGAGAAAATATAGTATTTGCTATTTCTGTAAAAATACTTGTTTTAATATTAAGTGCATTTGGAATTTCAACCATGTGGGAAGCAGTTTTTGCAGATGTAGGTGTTTCTATAATTGCTGTTATAAATGCTTTAAGAGCATTAGGCGTAAAAAATAAAATACATTAAAACAATGAATAGATAAATTATAAAACACAGAAAAAGAAACTAAAAAAGGCACTAGTAAAATAGTACAAGAAAACCCTAAACTTTTTGGTAAAAAGAAATGTGATGTAACGACAGAAGTTAGAATATTGGCTAATAAATCAAATTTATATCAGGAATTTGTAAAAAATACTTGCACAAAATTGAAAAATTGTGCTACAATAATTTAGTAAATAAAAATGGGTTTAATTTGCTAAATAAAGCGAAGAAGGAGGAATTAACAATGTCAGGACATTCAAAATGGCATAACATACAAGCAAAAAAAGGAAAAGCAGATGCAGCAAGAGGAAAAA
>CAZASP010000077.1:0-5735 GCA_964487865.1 uncultured Clostridium sp.
GAAAAAGGGGAAAAACTTGACAAATTTTAAATTTTAAGTTATACTAGGGATATTGATGATATAACAATTTTTTTAAAGGAGTAATCAAAATGAAAGGTAAAATACGTATAAAAAACATTATGCTTATAGCAGCCGTAGGGATTATCAGCTTGTTTTTTATTAACATGAGTTTAGCAGCTAACACAGGAAAAGTTATAGTAGAAACTGCTAACCTTAGGGAAACAGCAGATGAAGATGCTAAAAAGTTAGAGTTACTTTCTCTTAATGATAAGGTAGAAATTATAGAAAAAACAGGAGAATGGTATAAAGTAAAAGCAAAAGGTACTACAGGATATTTAAGACAAGATTTAATTGAGGTAAGTGAAGAAGCAAAAAAAGTTAATGAGGTTTCTAAAGAAGAAACAACAGAAACAACAAATACTACTGAAACCACACAAACTTCTGAGTCCGAGCAAAATGCTAAAACTATAGAAACTGGAAAGAAATTTGTAACAGAAGATACTAAACTTAAAATAGTACCAGTTATCAATGCTACTGATATTGTTGAAGTTAAAAAAGATGAAGAAGTTAATGTTATAGAAACTGTAAATGGTTGGGTATGTGTAGAAACACAAACAACTAAGGGTTGGATTAGAGCAGATAAATTAAAAGAAGAAAAAACAGTAGAAGAAAAACAACCTGAACAAGAACAACCTGAACAAAATAATCAAGAAAAACAAGCAACCAAATTAAAAACATTATATGTCAATGTTGCAAAAGTTAATTTAAGAAAAGAAGCTAGTAAATCATCAGAAGTTATCGCTAATTTAACTATTAATACAGCTGTTGAAGTTATTTCAGAAGAAAATGGGTGGAGTAAAGTTAAGGTTGGTGAAAAAGAAGGATACATAGCATCTTCTTATTTATCAGATAAAAAACAAGAGACATCAAGAAGTTTAGAAAAACCAAGACAAAATACAGAGAAAGCTACAGCACCAGTTCCAGTTTCAGGAAAAGGCAATAACGTAGTAGAAACAGCAAAAATGTATTTAGGATGTAAATATATACATGGTGGAACTTCTCCAGAAAGAGGATTCGATTGTTCTGGTTTTACTTCTTATGTATTTAGATTACATGGAGTAAGCTTAAATAGAACAGCAGCAGGACAATACAGCAATGGTGTAGCAGTAAATAGGAGTGACTTACAGCCAGGTGATTTAGTAATGTTTAAAAAAGGTTCAAGTATTAGTCATGTTGCTATTTATATAGGTGGAGGTCAAATTATACATGCACAAAGTTCTTCAACAGGAGTTTCAATTAGCACAATTAATTCAGGATACTATAACACATATTATTATGGAGCAAGAAGAGTAATATAAGCAATTAAAAGGAGAACTATGAAAGAGCGACCAATTTTAGTTGCTGTGATTGGATATATTATAGGTATATTATGGGGGCTATACTTTAAATTTAGTATAGTCCTTTTTAATATTATAATCATAGCAACATATTTTATTTTCTTAAAATGTTTTAAAAATAGGCAAAAAAATAAATTCAAGTTATTATCTATTAGGCGATATAGTCGCTATTTAAAGCTTTATATCAATAAAAAAGTAATTTTTATAATAATGATTTTTTCCGTATTAGGAAATGGAATTGTAAATTATCAACAACAAAAATATGAAAACACATATCAAGATAGAGAGAATTTAGAACTAGTTGGAATAATTGTTAGTTCAAAAATAGAAAAAGAATATTATAATTTATATCAAATAAAAGTGTTAAATTCAAAAACTTATAATCTGTATATCCAAGTTAGTAAAGATAAAAATGAATTAGATTATGGAGACAAAGTAAAATTACAAGGTGAGTACAATAAGCCATCAAAAAGAAGAAATTATGGTGGTTATGATGATAGTCAATATCTAAAAACTTTAAAAATAGCAGGAAGAATTAAAGTAAATAAAATAGAAATAATTGATAAAAAACAAATAAATAAAGTTTTAATATGTATAAATAATATAAAATTAGAAATTAATAAAAAAATTGAAGAAAATATGAAACCAGAAAAAGCTGTAATTCTAAAAGGTTTATTATTAGGAGAAACACAAGATATTTCTAATGAAACTAAAGAGAAGTTTCAAATATCCAATATTTCACATGTTTTAGCTATTTCCGGAATGCATATTAGTTATATCATTTTAGGCGTAGAAATCTTATTTAAAAAGTCCATAGGTAAAAGAAAAACAAGAGTTATTATCATAATAGTTTTACTTTTTTACACATTATTAACAGGTTTTTCTCCATCAATTGTAAGGGCATCTTTGATGAGCATAATAGTAATTGGCTCAAAAATAATATATAGAAAAAGTGATATAGCGAATTCTATTGCACTTCCATTGTTTATTACTTTATTATATAACCCATTTTTAATTTTACATGTAGGTTTGCAATTATCATACTTAGGAACAATAGGGATAATTTTATTTAGAGAAGTTATGCTGAAAATTATTGAAAAATTTAGATTAAATAAAAAAATGGCAGAAATATTGTCAGTTACTTTATCTGCACAAATCATGATAATTCCAGTTATTTGTTTTCATTTTAATAGTCTAGGTATTTATTTTCTAATTACAAATTTATTAGTAAGCATTATAATCGGTCCAATTATTATACTAGGATTTTTATATATTTTACTTTTATTTGTTTGTTATCCAATTGCTACATTACTTAGCAGTATAATTGAAATAGGAATTGAATTATTAAATATAATTAGCAAATTTAGTGAATTACCATTTGCTAAAATTTATATACCAACATTTAGTGTATTAATTATTATTTTGTATTGGATTTTTATTTTAATAATTAAGCAAATATATTTAATTTATCAAAAAAAACAACTAACACCAACTGAAAAAAGAGTAAAAAATTTAATTGCATTATTTTGTTATAAATTTAATAATCAAAAGAAAAAATATATCAAGTTTATTTTTTTGATAGTTAGTATTCTAATAATTCTTCATTTTAGTTTACCACAAAAATTAAATATTCATTTTGTAGATGTAGGGCAGGGAGACTGCACGTTTATTACAACACCAAAAAATAAGACCATTTTGATAGATGGAGGTGGAAGTACAACAAGCGACTTTGATGTAGGGAAGAAAACTCTAATTCCTTATTTATTAGATAGAGGATATGCTACTATTGACTATGTTATAATTAGCCATTTTGACCAAGATCATGTACGGTGGCATTATTGCAATCCTTAAAGAATTAGAAGTAAAAAGTGTGATTATTAGCAAACAATTTGAAAATTCAGAAAACTATGAAGAATTTATAAAAGTTGTAAAAGAAAAAAATATAAATGTAAAAGTAGTTGAAGCAGGGACAAAAATTAATATTGAAAAAAATTTGTATTTCGATGTTTTATGGCCTGATAATTCACAACCAATTACAGAAAATGCTATTAATAATAATGCATTAGTGTGCAAATTAAATTATAAAGACTTCACAATGCTTTTTACTGGTGATATTGAAAAAGAAGCAGAAAAGATTTTAGTTTCGAAATATAAAAATACTAATTTTCTTAAATCAAATGTTTTGAAGGTTGCTCATCATGGCTCTAAAACATCTTCTACACAAGAATTTTTAAAATTAGTTAATTGTAAAATTGCTTTAATTGGAGTTGGAGAAAATAACAATTTTGGGCATCCTAATGATGAAGTTTTGCAACGATTTAAAAATTTGCGGTACTAAAATCTATAGAACAGATGAAATGGGGGAGGTTAGTATTGAAATTGATTCTGAAGATAAAATAAAACTTTTGTATAAATTTAACAAAAACTGTAAATAATACTAGAAACATTAGTAAGGAGAGTTAAATTTATGAATAAAGTAATTGTTACTATGTTAGCTATTATTGTAATATTAGGAGCCAGCATAACTGCAGTTCTAATATTTAAGCCAAGCCAAAAACAACAAATAAATGTTGAACAGGTAGAAGAAGTATCTCAAGAAGAAATTTTAGATGACTGTACTGACGAATATGAAGGAATGCAAGAGGACACACTAAAAGCAAATAGTGAGCAAGAGAAAACTTCACCTAACTGTTCAATTACTATAAAAACTTATTATAAAGGATGTGGACATACTACAAGCCAATATTCAAATCTTCTAGAAGAAGATGTTAATTTAACAAAAGATGAAATAGAACAAAAATATAAAGAATATAAAGTAGAAAAATTTTCTAGTAATGAAATAATATTATATCAAGAAAAAGAAGGAGAATGTGGGGAACATTATTTATTAAAAGATAAAGAAGGTATGATTACAATTTACCAAATCTTAGAAAATGGTGATGAAGTGGAAATAGAAACTACAAGTGTTTCCATAGAATATTTACCAGAAGCTGATAGAATCAATATAGAAAATGGTATTAAAGTAAATGGAAAGCAGGCTTTAAACCAATTAATTGAAGATTTTGAATAGAAATCATAATAGTATACATGATAACCATTGTTATAGTAACCAATCGATTTACAAAAAAGAAGACCCCAGTAAAATTGGGGTCTTCACCTCTCTATTTTTTCTTTTTTATCAACAATAACCTCCTTTTTCAAATCATGCTTATCAATAAATCCCTTTTGATATAAATCTTTTATATACATGACTAAAGCAAAAACTGTAGCGATTAAAGCAAGAGCATATAAAATTAAATAAACTTGTTGCCAAATACCACCAAGTTGTAATTGCTTTAATAAAAGTGAAGTGATTATAGCAATATATAATAAAACGGTTGCAAGTTTTCCGTACCATTTACTATAAACAACAACATCTTTTCCATAAAGGAAAGAAGCCCCACAAATCATAATAAACTCTTTTAAAAATACAACTAGTAAAATCCAAATAGGGATAATATGGACAAATACAAGAGATGCCAAAGTTGATATTTGTGTTAATTTATCTGCCAAAGGATCCATTAATTTACCAAAATTAGAAATCAAATTAAATTTCCTAGCAATAAAACCATCTGCTATATCAGTTATTGCAGAGATTGTAAAAATTATAAAAGCTAACATATAATTGCCTGTGAAAATACAAGTTATAATTAATGGTATTAATAAAAATCGAATTATTGTTAAAATATTTGGTATATGTTTTAACATAAATATTCTCCTAGTTTATTTCAAATTCTAGTTTTTCATTTTTTAAATCTACGGCAACAGTTTTTCCGTCTACAAGTTCACCGCGTAAAATTAATTCTGAAAGTTCATCATCTATATATCTTTGAATAGCTCTTCTTAAAGGTCTTGCACCAAATTTAACATCAGTACCTTTTTCTAAAATAAAGTCTTTAGCTTTTTTAGTAATTTCAAATTTAATGTCTTTGTCTTTTAAAGCTTTAATTGTATCTTTTAGCATTAAATCAATAATTTGTAACAATTGTTCTTTAGTTAATGGGTCAAATGTTACAATTTCGTCAACTCTATTTAAAAATTCAGGACGGAAAACATCTTTTAAGCTATCCATAATTTTATTTTTACTGATAGTTTGACCGCCAAATCCAATAGAATTATTGTTTAAGTTTGAACCTGCATTAGAAGTCATAATAATTATTGTATTTACGAAACTTACAGAATTTCCTTGACTATCAGTTAATTTTCCATCATCTAATACTTGAAGTAAAATATTAAATACATCAGGATGTGCTTTTTCAATCTCATCTAATAAAATAATAGAATAAGGTTTTCTTTTTA
>CAZASP010000078.1:0-5007 GCA_964487865.1 uncultured Clostridium sp.
CCTACGACTGACAGGTATCAGTGCTACTCTAAATAAAGCACGACGCGGAAACCTATGTGGACGTGGCAGAGAGTCGTAGCACTAAAGCTGCCGTGCGAATCAACCACTGGGTTGACGCCACCATAGTTGAAGAAGCCACCACCACGGAAAACGGCGAAGCCGTCCGGTTTGATCTGTTGTTTTTATTTCTCCCATTGCACCAGTTCCGACACTTGAAGTTGCTCTTTGTCCATTTTCTGTTGTCCATTCCCACATGTTTCCTGCAAAGTCGTATATGTTATATGCTTTGAAATCATCACTTGCTCCTGTTGATAATTCTAATCTATTATTTTCTTTTCCTTTTGGTGCTTCGGTTACTTGGCCTTTTTCATATTTATCTGCAAAAGTCCATGCATCATCACTATATGAGTGCACAGCGAATAAGGTATTTAAATCTTCATATTTAGTTGTTATATTATTATAATAATTTCCCCATGTTGTTGAATTTATTAAATCTTTTTTTGCATATTTTTTTATTACTCTACATGTTGTATCCCATGCATGGGAATCTATTAGATAACTTTGCACTCCATTATTTGATACCATATTTTCTGATACTTTTTTTGCATTGGTTTGATTTATAAAATTCCATGCTTGTACTCCTCTTCTGCTTACTGGTTTTAATTTATCTATAATATTTTTGTCTATAGTCTGACCTCCTCTAGCGGGGTCTGTTGCACCATTAAAATCATTTCGTTTATTTACGAATTTTTCCTCCTCATAATTATTCTTATATGTTAAATCGCTACTATTTAGTGATGTGTAAAATGGAGCTTCTTTTGGTATTCCTGCTTCGTATCTTCCTACATAAAATCCTCCATTGTTTTTTATACTGTTTTGTATTTCAAGTTTGTTAGGTTGGCTGTCTCCCCATTGTCCTCCGTTATACCACCATTGTTTTTCTGACCAGCCACTTTCTTCTTTCCTTTGCTTATTAAATTCTTCTTTTGTACATGGTATCCATACAAATTCATTTCCGTTTTCATCTGTTATTACTACTCCATCTTCAGTAGAATTTTCTCCTTCTATTTCTGTTGGTGCGAATCCTACTGGTATTGGCACTTCTTTACCATCTTCTGTTTTGTATTTTTCTGTATTTTCTGTGTGCATTGTTGCGTTTAACTGAGCTAGCTGTCTTTGTTCTTCTTCGCTTGCTTTTTCCGTTTCCTCTTTTGCTGTAGTAGCTTTTGTTAATATTCCATTATCTCCTGTTAGGGTTGCTATGCTTACTCCTGCTAATATTAACAAAACAATAATAGTTATTACTAAAGCTATTAGTGTTATACCTTTGATTCCTTCTTTCTTTAGTTTTTTCTTGTTTTTTTCTTTTTTTATTTTTTGCATCACTTTTTTCTCCTTCTTTCTTTAGTTTTTTCATTTACAATATATCACAACATTTTTTGTTTTTCAAGTTTTTTTCCACATTAAATCGTATTTTTTTGTATGTTTTTTTCTTTTTCGCTTTGTTATGCTATTTAAAAGAATATTTTCTTTCTTTTTGTAAAAAATATTAATACTATATTCCTTTGGAGGTCTAAGGCAATGAAAAATGAAAAAATTATGATTGGGAAAGTAATGCAAAATATAAGAAAATCATTAGGCTTAACTCAAGAACAAGTAGCTGAAAAATTATATTTAGCCCCCAGATATATATCTGATATAGAAAGAGATAAAACAAAGGGTAGTATAGATACCTTAGTTAAACTTTGTAATATTTATCATGTTACACCTACTTTTGTTTTGAAGGATTATTTAAATACAACCCAGTTAGAATATGATGATAAATTAATTGGCTTTACAAATCTAAATTCTAATGAAAAAGAAATTGTAATTAAATTAATTGAGTTTATGAATAGTCAAAAAAACAAATAAATATTACAAATAAATGTTTTAGAAAGTTGCAATTTTTAAGATTGGTAACTTTCTATTATTAATCTTATAGCAGTTTTGAATCCTAATTTAAACTGTTCTTCTGCTTCTATTGCTTCTTTGGTGTTTCTAAATTCTAAATATTTTTTGAACTTTCCAACATTTAGTAATTCCTTTTCTTGTTCTCTAATTTGTCTTAGAATTTTTACATATTCTGGTGTTGCCGGCATTTGTTCTGCAAAATCGCATTCATTACGATAAATTTTGCTAATGATATCTTCTTCTAGGTTTTCTAAACAACATGTTTTCATATTTTTCTCCTTTTTTCAACCTTATTATATCTTTTTTACAACCTTAAAGGGTTGTTATTTTATGAAATGTTGGTTTTATTATATGAAATTTAATTAATTATATTTTCGTACAAAAACTTGCTAACAAAAGTCAATAGTTTTTTAGTACCAAAAAGAAGGTGTAACTAGGGTTTTTCCCTAATTACACCTTCTTTGTTATTTTGCATAGTCTACTACTCTTGTTTCACGCATTACATTAACTTTTATTTGTCCTGGATAATCCATTTCATTTTCGATTTTCTTTGCAACATCTCTTGCAAGTATTGTCATTTTGTCATCTGATATTCTTTCTGGTTTCACAATTATACGTATTTCTCTACCAGCTTGTATTGCAAATGATTTTTCTACTCCTTCAAATGAGTCTGCAATTTCTTCTAGGTTTTGCAATCTTTTTATGTATGCTTCTACTGTTTCTCTTCTTGCTCCTGGTCTAGATGCTGATATTGCATCTGCTGCTTGTACTAGAACTGCTTCTAATGTTTGTGGTTCTACGTCCCCATGGTGTGCTTCTACTGCATTTATTACTTTTGGATTTTCTTTAAACTTTTTAAGAATATCTACACCTATTTCTACATGTGTTCCTTCCATATCATGATCTAAAGCTTTTCCTATGTCATGTAGAAGTCCTGCTCTTCTTGCTAATTTAGCATCTAATCCAAGCTCTTCAGCCATAATCCTTGCTAAGTTTGATACTTCAATAGAATGGTTTAATACGTTTTGTCCATAACTTGTTCTATATTTTAACTTACCTATTAGTTTTACAATATCAGGATGTAGTCCAATTACTCCAGTTTCTAATACTGCTCTTTCTCCTTCTTCTTTTATGGTTGTGTCAACTTCTTCTTTTGCCTTTTCAACCATTTCTTCTATTTTTGCTGGATGTATTCTTCCATCTTCAATAAGTTTTTCTAGAGCAATTTTTGCAACTTCACGTCTTAATGGATCAAATCCTGATAAGACTACTGCTTCTGGTGTATCATCAATGATTAAGTCAATTCCTGTTAATGTTTCTAATGCTTTTATGTTTCTACCTTCTCTACCTATAATTCTTCCTTTCATATCGTCATTTGGAAGTGCTACAATTGATACGGTAGTTTCTTGTGAATGATCTGCTGCACATTTTTGTACTGCATAGCTTAAGATTTCTTTGGCATTTTTTGTTGCAGTTTCTTTTGCTTTTTGTTCATGCTCACGAATTAAAACTGCTTTTTCGGCTGTTAATTCTTTATCCATTTCAGATAATAGTTTAACTTTTGCCTCTTCTTTTGTCAAAGATGCGATTTTTTGTAATTCAACCATTTCTTGGTCATGCAAGTCTGCAACTTCTTCTTTTTGTTTTTCAATTTCTTCTAATTCTCTTTCTAAATCTTTTTCTTTCTTTTCAAAGTTTTGCTCACGTTTTTCTAAGTTTTCTTCTTTTTGCATTAATCTTGTTTCTTGTTTTTGTACTTCGCCTCTTCTTTCTTTAATCTCTTGATCTAACTCTTTTCTGTTATTCATTATTTCTTCTTTAGCTTTGAAAATTTCTTCTTTTTTCAAATTTTCTGCTTCTATTTTGGCTAAATCAACTAGTCTTTTTGCTTCATTTTCTGCTCCTTGTATTTTAGACTCAGCAACTTTTTTACGATATACAATTCCTATTAGTACACCTATTGCTAATGAGATTAAGGTAGCGGCGATAATGATTACAATATTCATAATCATACACCTCTTTCTTATTTAATTTTCAATGTTCGAATAAAATATATATTTGGTTTTCATTCATATATTTTTTTCTTTACTATTATATTTTACATTTATTATTGTAAACTGTCAAGGGATTTTGAGCAAAAAGGCGAATTCATTATTGCTATTTATTACTAATTAGACAAATAAAGTTTAACAACTTCTACATCTATTTTTAAATTTTCACCATTTATATTCATTTCTGTATAAGTTGTTCTATCCTTATTATAAAGTACATCAACTGCTAATGTGTCATGCTTGATTAATGCTTCATTTTTCTTAATAATTTCTTCTAACATTTTATTACCTGATACATAAAGATGAATATTATCTAGTACCTCGAAACCTTTGTCCTTTCTCATATTTTGTACTTTTGATAAAATTTCTCTTACATAACCTTCTTCTTTTAATTCTGGTGTAATGTGAGTATCTAAAACAACTCCAATTTCACCTTCTCCACTAAATGCATATCCTTCTTTTCCTTGCATTGTAACAAGCAAGTTTTCTGCATCTAGTCCGATTTGTACATTGTCGATTTCAATGTATTCTGTTCCGCCATTTTTTACTTTGTTTGCTAAATCCATTTGGTTTTTGTTTGCAATTTCTTGTTTGATTTTTGGAATTAGTTTTCCATATTCTTTTCCTAATACTGGTAAGTTAGGTTTTATTTCAAAATTCACATATTGTGACATTTCTGCACCTAAGTCAATTTCTTTTACATTTAATTCTTCCTTTACAATATCTGCATAGTAATTTGGTAATGTGTTTATTGATATTAACATTTTAGAAAGTGGTTGTCTGTTTTTAATATTAGCTGTATTTCTAGCACTTCTTCCTAATTTTACTATCTGATATGCTAAGTCCATTTCTTCTTCTAATTTTTTGTCTATCATTGTTTCGTCTGTTTCAGGCCATAAGCACAAATGAACACTTTCTGGCGCAGTTTTATCTAAGTTTACAACTAGATTTTGATAAATTTCATCTGTCATAAATGGTATAAATGGTGCTGATACTTTTATTAAAG
>CAZASP010000078.1:5017-5735 GCA_964487865.1 uncultured Clostridium sp.
CTATTTCTACGAACATACCAATTAGAAAGTTCATCAGTGAATGCTTCTATTTGTAATGCAGCTGATGTAATGTCATAATGATCTAATTTTTCATCAACTTCTTTAACTAATGTGTTTAGTTTTGAAATAATCCATTTATCCATAACATTAGTTGGCTTGAAATCTTTATATTGTAAAGGGTTAAATTTATCTATTTCTGCATATAATACATAGAAAGAATATACATTCCATAATGTGCTTAAAAAGCCTCTTTGGGTTTCTTGAACATTATTTAGTCCTAATCTTGTTGGAAGCCAAGGAACACTACATGTGTAGAAATGCCATCTTGTTGCATCTGCTCCTACTGTGTCTAATAAAGTCATTGGGTCTACTCCATTTCCTTTAGATTTAGACATTTTTTGTCCTTTTTCATCTAATACAAGACCTAAAACAATACAGTTTTTAAATGGAGTTCTGTTAAATAGTGCTGTTCCAATTGCTGTTAATGTATAGAACCATCCTCTTGTTTGGTCAACAGCTTCTGATATAAACTCAGCTGGGAAATTGTTATCAAACATTTCCTTATTTTCAAATGGATAGTGCCATTGTGCAAAAGGCATTGAACCAGAATCAAACCAACAATCAATAACATCTTTTGCCCTTTTCATTTTCTTTCCACATTTTGGACATTTTAAATATACATCATCTATATATGGTTTGTGTAGTTCTATATCATCTG
>CAZASP010000079.1:0-5680 GCA_964487865.1 uncultured Clostridium sp.
GAAATTAGGTGTAATTAGGGTCTGTCCCTAATTACACCTTTTATCTTAAATTTCTTAAAGCTTCAATTCTATCTTCTATACTAGGGTGAGTAGACCATAAGCTAGAAGATTTTTTCTTTTTACCTTCCTTAGTATTATCCTTAAAAGGATTTACAATATACATATTCGCTGTTGCACTATTAGCAGTTTGTAACTGATTTTCGTCAGCATCTAATTTTTGAAGAGCAGAAATTAATCCATCTGGATTACGCGTAAATTCTACTGCTGTACTATCTGCTAAAAACTCTCTTTTACGAGAAAGAGCAAGTTGCATCAAAGAACCGAAAATTGGTGATAATATTAAAAAAATCGAACCAATTATCATTAAAATAATATTTCCTTTACTATCACTATCACTATCATCGTCTATTCCTCCCCAGAATAGAATACGAGAGAAAGTATCTGACAACATAACAACAAAACCAACCATTACAGAAACTACACAGCTAAGTAGAATATCGTAATTTTTAATATGACTCAATTCATGAGCAATTACACCTTCTAATTCATAATAATCTAACTTTTCAAGAAGTCCAGTCGTTACACAAATAACTGCATTTTCTGGATTTCTACCAGTTGCAAAAGCGTTGGGTTGTATATCATCTACAACATATAATTTAGGCTTTGTAGACAAACCAGAAGATACCATTAATGCATCTAATATATTAACAATTTTCAAATCTTCTTCCTTAGTTGCTGGCCTAGCTTTATTCATTGATAAAACGATTTTATCGCTATAATAATAAGAACCCCACGCAGAAGTAATAGAACATATAAGGGCAATAACAATTGAAAAAGGTCCTAATCTTAAAGCATGACAGACATAATAAACAATTAAAGTAATTACAATAATAAATATACCGACAATTAAGCCAGATTTTATCTTATTTTTCTTTATACTTTCAAACATTTTAAAATCCTTTCTTTTAAGGCAAAAAGGTTGAAAGTATAAACCTCCAACCTTCCTTAAATAATTATGAATTTGATCCAAAATCTACTTTTACATTTTTCCTAGCTTCTTCACTCTCAGCTTTAAATAAATCACGTTCTTTAAAATTAAATATACCTGCAATAATATTAGAAGGGAAAACTTGTAATTTTGTATTATAAATAGTTACAGAATCATTATAAAATTGCCTAGAAAAAGAAATTTTATTTTCTGTATTTCTTAATTCTTCAGATAATTCTGAAAAATTTTGATTTGCTTTTAATTCTGGATAACTTTCAGAAACTGCCATAATTGTTTTTAAAGCATTTGATAATTGATTATCTAAATTTGCTTTTTCAGAAACACTTTGTGTGTTAGTCCATGAAGTACGAATTTCAGCTATTTTTTCAAAAGTTTCTTTTTCGTGAGTCATATAACCTTTTACAGTTTCAATAAAATTAGGGATCAAATCAAATCTTCTTTGTAATTGTACATCAATTTGACTCCAAGCATTATCAACTTTTATTTTTGCTTGAACCAAACTATTATATAATCCAATTACTAAAATAACAACTACTGCAATAATAGCTAATATAATCCAACCAATCATGATAATTCCTCCTTATTTTATTATATACAAATTAATGATAACATATTAAAAAAATTTATACAATAAAAATTTATAAAAAATATTAAAAAAACAGTGATAGTCTTACAAAATAAAGCATATAATAAATTATAAGAAAACTACTAAAATGGCTAAAAGTTGGACAAATCAAGGCTTAAGCAAAATTTGACAAAAAAAGAAAAAAATACTATAATCTAAGTATTGCTAAAAGGAGGAAATCAATGCATATGAAACATATGAAAAAAGAAGAAAAAGGAACTCTTTCTATCATGAAAATCATCTGCATTAGCATTATATTAATCTTAATATCAGGAATTGGTGTAATGGCAGTTAATACAAAGCTAAATGATGTTAAAATTGAACTTCAAAACGGATATGAAATGACAGTATTAACATCAAAAACAAAAGTCTCAGAAATACTAGAAGAAAATAACATTTTACTTACAGAAAACCAAAAGACAACACCAAACCTTGAAGACGAGATAAAAGCAGGGGAAAACATTAAAATAACAGATAAATCATATAATGAAGTACAAATAGCTAAAATTGCGGAAGAAGGCGTTGAAACGTCACTAAATCAACTATTAGAAAGTTATGCACCAATAACAGAAAAAATAGTTGTAGAACAAGTTGCTATACCTTATGAAACAGTAACTAAAAATGCAGAAACAGCTGAAGATGATTCAAGTAATAAAGTATTGCAACAAGGAAAAGATGGTTTGAAAGAAATAACTTATAAAATAAAATATCAAAATGATATAGAAATTGAAAGAACAGTATTATCTGAAGTGGTAATTACAGAACCTGTTAATAAAATTGTACAGGTAAAAAAGAAATCAACATCTAGAGCAAGCACTTTACCAAGAGCAACAGGAGTAAGCGAAGGTACAGTAACTTATAAAGTAACTGCATATTGTCCTTGTAGCAAATGTTGTGGAAGAGCAACAGGAAGAACAGCATCAGGAACAAGAGCAACAGCTGGTAGAACAGTAGCAGCATCTAGTAAATTTGCATTTGGAACAAAATTAAACATTGGCGGTCATGTATATACTGTAGAAGACAGAGGTGGAGCAATAAACGGAAATAGAATAGACATTTTTGTAAATTCACATGCAGAAGCACTAAGATGGGGTGTTAAATACTTGACTGTAAGTGTAGTTAATTAAATTTCAATTGCTAATATATTAAACTCTTATGGAAATTAATATAATTAGTATTTATAATTAAACGAATAGCAAGGAAACTTGCTATTTTTGTTGATTTTATTTACATTTTATAGTAAAATCATAAGCAGAAATTAAAAACAAAAAATAATTATTTAAAGCTTAATGAATAATTAAGTCTGAATAATAACGAAAATATACCTAAATGCAGAAAAGGAGAATTCAAAAATGCAATTAATATCATGGAATGTAAATGGAATAAGAGCTTGTGTAAACAAAGGCTTCAAAGAATTTTTTAAAGAAATACAAGCAGACATATTTTGTATTCAAGAAACAAAATGCCAACCAAATCAAATAGAATTAGAATTCAAAGGATACAAAAGTTATTGGAATAGTGCAGAGAAAAAAGGTTATTCTGGTACAGCAATTTTTACAAAAGAAGAACCAATTTCAGTAACTTATGGGATAGGAATAGAAGAACATGATAAAGAAGGAAGAATAATTACACTGGAATTTGAAAATTTTTACTTAGTAAACAATTATACACCAAATGCTAAAAGAGAATTAGAAAGGTTAGCATATCGTCAAATATGGGAAGATGAAATTAGAAGGTATTTAATAAATTTAAATAAGAAAAAACCAGTAATAATGTGTGGAGATTTAAATGTGGCTCACAACGAGATAGATTTAAAAAATCCAAAAACAAACAGAGGAAATGCAGGATTTACAGACGAAGAAAGAGAAAAAATGACACAGTTATTAAAAGCAGGTTTCACAGACAGTTTTAGATATTTATATCCAAAAAAAGAAGAAGCATATAGTTGGTGGTCATATATGGGAAGAGCAAGAGAAAAAAATATAGGGTGGAGAATTGACTATTTTATAGTATCAAATGATATTAAAGAAAAAATACAAGAAGCGACTATATACTCAGAAATAATGGGAAGTGACCACTGCCCAATAGGATTAACAATGGAATAAAGAAGGGACACAAAATTATGAATGAAATTAAAAATCATGGAAAGAAATGGTTATATTGGTTTGTATTAGCAGTTGCCATTATAATTGTTTATAAGTTATTAGATAACTTTACAGATATAATGGGAGGAATTGGAACATTTTTTGATATTATTACACCATTTTTTGTTGGTATTTTCATTAGTTACTTATTATATATGCCATGTAAAAAAATAGAATTAGCATATAACAAATCAAAAATAAAATTCATCTCAAAAAAATCACGAGGACTTAGCATTTTAACAGTATATTTAATTGTATTATTATTAATTATTATTTTAATCAACTTTATATTACCAGTTGTTTTTGAAAGTGTAATAGATTTAGTAAATAACATACAAGGCTATTATGAAAAGGCAATAAATAGATATAATAATTTACCAGATGACAATATCTTAAAGAGTGACCTAGTAAAAGAAACAATTAAATCTATTCAAAACCTAGATATTAAACAATATTTTGAAATAGATAAAATATTTGAATACATAGGCAATGCATTTAATGCAGTAACAGGATTATTTGATGTATTTGTTGCTGTAATTGTTTCAATTTATATTTTAGCAGAAAGAACACAAATTATTGCTTCTTTGAAAAAAATAGCAGAAGCAATGTTTAAAGAAAAAACTTATAAATATATTGACAAATACTTTAATAACTCAAATGAAATATTTTTCAAATTTGTAGCAAGTCAAATTTTAGATGCAGTAGTTGTTGGGATTTTAGTTACAATAATATTAACAATTATGAAAGTAAAATATGCTCCACTCCTAGGATTTTTAATCGGTTTATTCAACATTATACCTTATGTTGGAGCAATTATTGCAATTGTAATTTCAGCACTTATTACTTTAATAACTGGTGGATTATCTCAAATGATTTGGATGTTAATTATAATAATTATTGTTCAACAAGTTGATGCAAATGTTATAAATCCAAAAATAGTAGGACAAACCTTAAAAATTAGCCCATTATTAGTTATATTTTCAGTAATGGTTGGTGGTGCTTATTTTGGAATTATAGGAATGTTTTTAGCAGTACCAATTATGGCAGTTTTAAAGATATTTGTATCTGATTATATTGATTATAAATTACAAATAAAAAATAAGAAAAAGATAAATGAAAAAGAGGCTCTGTAGAGTCTCTAATTTCTTTGTAATAAATATTGTATACCACCATTTGTAATTGCTGTTAAAATAAGTACAATGATACCTGCAGTAAATACACCAGCAATAATTGGTGGAATAGCTTTTTTAGGTGGTAATTCTAAAAAGTTTGCAATTAAAGAGCCTACCCAAGCACCTGTTCCCGGACAAGGAATAGCAACAAATAGAAATAATCCTAGAGCAGTAAAATTTTGCAATCTTTCACTTTCTGCAATTTTTTTAGTAGCTTTTTCAGAAGCCCAGTCTATAACTATTTTAAAAGGTTTCCATCTACCAAAAAAATCAAATAGAGGTCTAATATATTTTACAATAAAATAAACTGGAATTATATTTCCTATAAAACTACAAATAAAAGATTCTAAATAATTTAAATGAAATGTAAAAACACCAATAGGTATTGCACCTCTTAATTCTATAATTGGTATCATTCCTACAATTCCTGTTAATATGTATTTTAGTATAATTGGTAAATTTGCCATATTTTTTCATTCCTCTCGCGTAAAAAAATTTCTTATGTATTGTACAATAAAAATATGAAAATGTCTAGTATAAAATTAAAATGTTACAAATATGTAACAAATATATAACATATATTGAAAAAAGCAAAAACATAAGGTATAATGTGAATATAAAAAAATAAAAAAAGAGGAAAAACCAATGAAGAAAATGATAGCTAAAACCCTTGAGGCTGTACACACACACACACACACACCTTATGTTTACTAAATAGAAAAATAAATAA
>CAZASP010000080.1:0-5648 GCA_964487865.1 uncultured Clostridium sp.
AAAAAATTATGCACATAATTTTAAAAATCGAAAAATTAATTATAAGAAACTTGGTTTGTATTTATCCAAAATATATCCCATATCTTTTGAAAATTCTTTTAACATAACAATTTTTATAGTTGGATCTTTGCCTTTTAAATAGTCATCTATAATTTGCTTTAATTGTTTTATATTTTTGATTTCTGGTTCAATTTCTTTAGTGTATCTATCTGCTCTATCTATTAATTTTTCTTTTATTAGAACAATGTCTTCGTTACTTGCACAAGAAATTCTTTGGAATAATTGGAATGGGTCATAATATTTAAATATTGGAATATTCATACATTCTTTATCAAATTTTTCATAAAATTGTTCCATTTTCATTGGAATACATTTCATTATGTCATCTGCTTTTTCTTTGTACATTTTATCCAATAATTGGTTATTTAGCATGTCAAAATGCTTTAAGATTTCCTCCATGTCTTCGCCTACTTCTTCTATTGCTATTTTATTTAGTTCTTTGTTTGGATCTTCACAATATTCTGAATTTAAAGAAGCTATGTTCATTCCTGTGAAAAATACACTTTTTATAGTTTTTAAATCATATTCTATTAGACCTTTTCTAGAAAAATAGCTAAAGTATGCAAATAATTTTACTGTATCAATTAAAGATATTTTTCCTTGTTTTACATCATCTATTACTTCTTGTATTACACCATCAAATTGGTCATCAGAAATTTTCCAATATTCTTCTGTTAGCAATCTTTTATATCCAGGTAAATTTTCTGTATCTACTGTGTTTCTGATTGTTTCCATGTTGTCTTTGAATAATTTCATATCAAAAATACGGGTTCTAACATAATACTCTATAAATTTAAAAAATCTGTAATCACATTTGAAATTGTAATAGTAATTGTTATCAAATTCTTTAATGTAGAATTGTCTGTTGTCCATTAAAATTCTAGAAGATACTAATATAGATTTATATTCCTCGTTATCTTTTATGTTTACAAATTTATCTTTTGTAATTTTTCCGGCTTTTATTTCAAAAGATACTGCTATTGTGAATATAAGCATTGTTTGCATTACTCTATGATTAGTATTTGGATAAGATTTATTTACCATTTCATATATTTTTTTAAAGTCATTTAATGCATGTTTTAAAATTCTTAGGTTTCTAGTTCCACTTTTGTTAAAAGTAGATATAATAAGCCCTGTATTTTCTCTTAAGAAACGTATTAAATCTGGGTCGCTTTCATAACGCATCAAAATTCCATTAATTATATAATCAAATTTTGGTGCATATTCAAAAGTTTCACCTATTAATTTTTCTTTTATTCTTTCATAATCATTTGCTTTGTCGAAAACATGCTCTATTTTGTCTTGAATTTTTTCTACCATCGGTTTATCATTTTTATTTAATTCATCTTGTTTGTCTAAAAGATATGTTGCGATAAAGGTTTTCATTTCTAGGTTAGAACTTTTTAGTTTTGTAGAAAGTTCTTTTTCATTACAAATTATAATTGTTTTTATGTGGTCATGTTCAACAAAGTTATTGATGTATCCTAAAATGTCAATTACATCTACATTCGCTCTTTCTAGGTCATCAAAGCACAATACTTTATCATCAGTTGAGAAAAATTCTGCATAGTCAATTCTATCACCATTTTGTGTAACACCAAAAAAGTTTGCCATATCAATTCCTGTTTTGGCATATTCTGGTATGGTTGTTCGACCATTAGCTTCCATAAATTTCCTTAAATTTTTATCCATTAGTTGTGTGGTTTCTATAAATAGCTTTTTACTGATTTCTTCTAAGTTTGATATACCATATAAAGACATATAAATAGTTGTATATCTTCTTCCATTTAATTGTAAAGATTCAATTTTATTTCTAATTTTATTATTCCAGAAATGTGTTTTACCAGAACCCCATTCACCATTTATCATAATGGCATAATCGGTATAATCTGACCTTACATAATCTAGTATGCTTTCTACTAAATCTTCCATGTTTCCTTTTCCTTTCTATCTTCTCTTTTGAAATTATTTTAACTTAAAAAATCTTTAATCTTTTGCTAAAGTAAAAACTCCTATTTTTTGCGGATTTGCTTGTTTTAATATTTTACTACATTCATTGACAGTACTCCCTGTTGTATAAATATCATCTACTAATAATATTTTTTTATTCTTCAAAATTTGAGAGTTATATAACTTGTATGCACCTTGTATATTTTCTTGTCTTTGTTCTTTGTTTAACTTGCTTTGTTCAATAATATTTTTGGTTTTTAGAAGGCATTTATTATTATACTCTAAATTTAGCATTTTAGCTATTTCATTAGCAATTAACGCACTTTGATTATAGCCTCTTTCTTTCATTCTTTTTGGGCTTATTGGCACTGGTATTATTGTATCATAAGAATTTAAAATTGCAAAGAAATTTTCATTTTTTAACAAAAAATTCACAATTGTCTTATATAAAAAAGATTTATCATTGAATTTATAATCTAATATAACTTTTCTTATCATACCCTGATATTCAAAAACATATAAATGTTCTTTAAAAAAATATAAAAAATTTGGATTTTTTTTAATTTCGAACTTTGCTTGCTCATATAATTTCTTTTCGCATTTTTTGCATAAATAATTTGTGTTTATCTTTCCACATATTCCGACATACTGGTGGATAAATTAAGTTGATTATTTGCTCTAAAATTTTATCCTTCCTTTCTCATTTTATATTCTAGTCCTGTGTTTCTCTTTTTTACGTCTACATTTTGTATCATCATTTCTATTACTTTTTCCATTCCGACTATTACTAGTAGTTTTTTTGCTCTTGTAATTCCTGTATAAAGCACATTTCTTGTCATTAGCATTGGCGCAGCTGGTGGTAGCACCATTACTACTACATCAAATTCACTTCCGTTGTGATTTATGTATTGTTATTGCATAGCTATGTTCTATTTGGTCTAAGTCTGAAAATCCATACCATGCTACTTTTTCGTCATCAAATTTGATTTCTATTTGCTTTTCATTTTCATTTATTTTGGTAATTGTTCCTATTTCCCCATTGAATACTCCGCTTCCCATTTCTATTTTTTTATCAGAATTTTCTTTTTCCCAATATATATCATAATTGTTTTTTATTTGCATTACTCTGTCTCCAATTCGATAAGTTGCGCCCATGCTTGATTTTTCTGGCAAATTGTTAATATTAGGATTTAGTTTTTCTTGTAATGCTCTGTTTAGTTCTCTAGTTCCAAGCATTCCTTTTTTTGTTGGAGATAATACTTGTATATTTTGGAAAAAGTTATAATTACCATAGTTTTGTAATCTTCCTGTACACAAAGATATTACTTGTTCTAGCATTTTTTCTTGATAGATTTCTTGTATGAAAAAAAAGTCCTGTTTTGTTTCTTCTGTAATTTCATCTTCTTTATTTTTTATGAAATTTTCACCTTGATTTACTCTATGGGCATTTAATACAATTTTACTTTTAGCTGCTTGTCTAAAAATTTTATCTAAGTGAATAGTTGGAATTTGTTCAGAATGAATTAAATCTTTTAAAACACTTCCCGGACCAACAGATGGTAATTGATCTTCATCTCCAACTAGTATTAACTTTGTTCCTTGATATATGCACTTTAGCAAATAATTCATTAAAAACATGTCTACCATTGACATTTCATCTACTATTATTAAATCTCCATCAATAGGTGCTCCTTCATAGTTAGATGAATTTTTGTATAAACTATCTTCATCAATTTTTCCTATTTCTAATAATCTGTGTAATGTTGAAGCTTCTTTTCCAGTTGTTTCTGTCATTCTTTTAGCTGCTCTTCCAGTTGGTGCACAAAGTACAACTTTTTTTCCTTTAGATTCATATATATCAATAATTGTTTTTATAATTGTAGTTTTTCCTGTTCCAGGACCACCTGTAATAATAGTTACATTATTTTCATTGACTAATTTAACAGCCTCTTTCTGCTTGTCCGACAATTCTATACTTGAAATTTTTTCTACTTTCTTTAATTCTGTTTCTATATGTGCTATTTTTTTCATGTTCTTTGCATTTTGTAATCTGTGTATTAATACAGCTATATCTTCTTCTGCATGATAAAAAGTTTCTAAATATACATATTCTTCATTATCTCTTTCTTCTAAGACAATTTCGTCTTTCATTTTTAAACTAATTAATCCATCTTCAACATTTTCTGATGTTACATCTAAAAGATTAATAACAAACTCAATTAAATTAGCCTTTAAAACACAAGTATGTCCATTGTAGGTACTTCTAATTAGTCCATATTTAATTCCACTTGTTACCCTCTTTTCATTATCATAACTAATTCCTAAATCTAATGCCATTTTATCAATTTGCTTGAAATCTACACCCCTTGCAACATCAATTAGGATATATGGGTTTGCCTCAATAGTTTCAATAGCATTATTACCTAATAAATCAAATACTTTTTTAGCATTTTCTGCACCTATTCCAAATCGCTCTAAAAATCCAACTATTTGCCACACTTCCCAGTTTTGTATAAACTCCTCTGACATTTGCACTGCTTTATTTGCTGAAATTCCTTTTATTTCTGCTAGTTTTTTAGGTTCATGTTGAAATACATAAATTGTCTCATCACCAAATTTTTTAACAATTCTTTTTGCTAAAGCCTCTCCAATTCCTTTAATATTACCACTTGCTAAATATCTTTCCAAAGCGTCTAAAGTCTGTGGCATAAGTTTTTCAAAAGTATCAATCTTAAACTGCACTCCATATTCCTTATGCTCCACAAACTTACCAAACAATTTTAAAGTATCACCAACATTAATAAATGGTAAATACCCCACAACTGTAGTATTCTCTTCTTCTGTTTCAAGTTCAGCTATGGTATAACTATTAACTTCATTTCTATATATAATACTGCAAACTTCTCCTATAATTTCCATCAATAAAAAACTCCTTTTTCCCATTCTAGGATAGGTATAAGTGCACGACAAGTCTACTTTATCCGTCTATTTATTTTTCAAGTTTATCATAAAGATATTTTCTTTTCAAGTTTTAGGAGTTATGAATAAAAAATAAGAGAGTAAACTTGCAAATACCCCAAATTTACCCCCTTATTTAATTAACTATTTATTAATACATTCCGTCCATTCCTGCTGGCATGCCTGCATCATGATTTCCACCATTGCATCCTTTTGGCTCTGGTGCATCCGTAACTAAGCTTTCAGTTGTAAGTACCATAGATGCTACAGAAGCTGCGTTTTCAAGTGCACTTCTTGTTACTTTTGTTGGATCTACTATTCCTGCTTTTTTCATATCTACATATTCCTCTTTTGCAGCATCAAATCCAACACCGACTGCTGATTTTTTTATTGTGTCTACTATAACAGCTGGTTCTAATCCACTATTTGTAGCAATTTGTTTTACTGGTTCTTCTAATGCTTTTAATACAATTTTAGCACCTAATGCTTCTCCACCTTTTAAAGATGCTACCATTTTTTCTACTTTTGGCATTATATTAATTAATGCTGTTCCACCACCAGCTACAATTCCTTCTTCTACTGCTGCTTTTGTTGCAGATAATGCATCTTCAATTCTTAGTTTTTTATCTTTCATTTCTACTTCTGTTGCAGCTCCTACTTGAATAACAGCTACACCACCT
>CAZASP010000081.1:0-5560 GCA_964487865.1 uncultured Clostridium sp.
GAAACAGAGATTAGAACAAGATATATTACGCCATCTCTAATAAATAGTGGTTGGGATTATAATGATATACACGAAGAAACAACTTTTACAGATGGTAGAATTATTGATAAAGGTAAAGGTGAATGGTCTAGAGGTGAAAGAAAAAGAACAGATTATCTTTTAACATATAATTCCAATTATATTGCTGTTATTGAAGCAAAAGATAATAATCATGAAATGGGGTACGGTATGCAACAAGCAATAGAATATGCTAAAATGCTTGATGTTCCTTTTGCATATTCTTCTAATGGTGATGGTTTTGTAGAAAAAAATATGATAACTGGTGAAGAAAAGACTTTACAATTAGATAATTTTCCAAGTCCAAGTGAATTATGGAATAAGTATATGAAATTATCCAATATAAATGAAGAACAAGAAAAAATAATTTGTGAACCGTTTTATCCATCTAAATATGCACCTAGATATTATCAACAAATAGCAATAGAAAGAACAGTTAAAGCAGTTGCAAAAGGGCAAAACAGAATACTTTTAGTTATGGCAACTGGTACTGGTAAGACTTTTACTGCATTTCAAATAATTTATAGATTATGGAAATCTAAAACAAAAAAGAAAATTTTATTTTTAGCAGATAGAAATATTTTAATAGATCAAACAATGGTAAATGATTTTTCCCCTTTTAAAGAACACATGACTAAGATTAATGGAAAATATGATCCTGCTTATGAAGTGTATTTAGGATTGTATCAACAATTAAAAGGAATAGATGGGAAACCAAATTTATATGAAAAATTTCCTAGAGATTTTTTTGATCTAATAGTTATAGATGAATGTCATCGTGGGAGTGCAAAAGAAGAATCTTCTTGGAGAGAAATTTTAAATTATTTTGGTAGTGCTACTCAAATAGGTTTAACTGCTACTCCCAAAAATGAAGAGAGTATTAATACGTTTAGATATTTTGGTGAACCAGTTTATTCTTACTCTTTAAAACAGGGGATTGAAGATGGTTTTTTAGCACCATATAGAGTTATTAGAATAGCACTTGATAAAGATACTGAGGGTGTTAATGTAGAAAAAGGCACACTTAATACTGCCGGGGAAGAAGTTGAATCTGGTATTTATGGTGGTGCAGATATTAACAGAACTATTATATTACCTAAAAGAGATAAATTAGTTGCAAAAATTGTTTCAGATTATCTAAAAAGTACAAATAGAAGAATGGATAAATCCATATTCTTTTGCGTTGATGAAGATCATGCAGATCGTATGAGAAGATGTTTAATAAATGAAAATCTTGATATGGTAGAAATAGATGATCGTTATGTTATGAGAATTACTGGTACTGACTTAATTGGTAAAAGACAATTAGATAATTTTATTAATCCTAGAAAGAAGTATCCTACTTTGGTAACGACTTCTAAACTTTTAACTACTGGTGTTGATGCTAAAACTTGTAAATTAATAGTTATAGATACTACTATTAATTCAATGGTTGAATTTAAACAGATTATTGGTCGTGGTACTAGAATAAATGAAGAATTTGATAAAGTAACATTTACTATTATAGATTTTACTGGTGCAACAGAATTATTTAAAGATCCAGACTTTGATGGTGAAACAGAAATTAAAAATATAGATTTAACTGATAAAATAGATACAGAAAATGAAGAAAAAAATTCTACTGATGTTTTAATTGATGTTTCTCCAGAAGAAGTGATCCCATCTAAAAGAAAAACAAAACGACCAAAAATTATATTACCTAATGAATCAGTTTATGAATTATATAGACAAGAAAGATTAATTGATGAACATGGTAATTTAATAACTGAATCATTTATGCAATTTGTAAAAAATAAAATCACTAACGAATTTCAAACTTATGCTATGTTTAAAAAATATTGGGATGATGCCAGTATGAAAGAAAATATTATCAAAGAATTAGAAAATAAAGATATTTATCTCAATATTCTTGAAGAAGAAGTTGGTGATGAATATGATCCTTTTGATTTACTAGTTCATGTTGCTTATGGAAAAAAAGCATTAACTCGCTCACAAAGAGCAAGACACGTTAAGCAAAGTTCTTATTTTGAAAAATATAGTGAAGAAGCAAAAGAAGTTATTACTATCTTACTTGATAAATATGTTGATTATGGTTTAGATGCGTTAGAAAATCTTAATACATTAAAAATACCAGAGCTTGAGAATAAATATGGGACGATTATGCAAATTATTATGACTATATTTATGGGGTTAGATAATTTTAAAGCAATGTTAAATGAATTAAAATATAATCTATATAAGGAGGACTAGAAAATGGCTATTAATATTAAAAATTTAAGAAAACAGATGAGAAAAGATGATGGTATTAATGGCGATGCCCAAAGACTAGAACAAACTGTATGGATGCTGTTTATGAAACTTTTTGATGTTAAGGAAGATGAATGGGAAATTAATGCTTCTCTTAAAGATGAAAGATATATTTCTGCAATTCCTGAAAAGTATAGATGGAAAAATTGGGCTATGGATGAAAGAGGTATGACTGGTGATGAATTAATTGATTTTGTAGAGCAAATGTTTAAAGACTTAAAGTCAATGGAAGTCCATAATATCAAAGAGCAAATAGTTCATGATGTTTTTGCAGATACCCATAACTATATGAAAAGTGGTACTAATTTAAGACAATGTATTAATGAAATTAATCAGTCTGATTTTAATGTAAATACTGATAGACACGAATTTAATAATATTTATGAAGAAATGTTATCAGAGTTACAAAGTGCGGGCGATGCTGGTGAATTTTATACCCCTAGACCAGTAACTGATTTTGTTGTTGAAATGGTTAATCCTAAAATAAATGAAAGAATATTAGATTTTGCTTGTGGTACAGGGGGCTTTTTAATAAGTACCATAGAACATTTTGAAAATACAAATCAAATTCAAACATCAGAAGATATAGAAAAAATTCAAAAAAATATTAAAGGCATAGAAAAAAAACAATTACCTTATGCCTTATGTATGACTAATATGTTATTACATAATATTGATGTACCAAATATTGAGCATAAAAATTCTTTAACTGGACAAGTATCTGGTTTTTCTGATTCACAGCAAGTTGATGTAATAGTTACAAATCCTCCTTATGGTGGTTTAGAAGAAGATGGTGTAGAAACTGGTTTTGCAAAAGAATTTCAAACAAAAGAAACTGCTGATTTATTTATGGCTTTACTTATGGAGAAATTATCTAATAAAGGTCGTGCTGGAATAGTTTTACCAGATTCAATATTATTTGGTGATGGTGTTAAAAATAGTATTAAATATCATTTATTAAAAGAATTTAACTTACATACTATTGTGAGATTACCAGAGGGTGTTTTTGCTCCATATACTAGTATAACTACTAATTTATTATTCTTTAATAGAGATTCTAAAGGAACAAAGGAAATATGGTATTATGAATTAGAACTACCAGATGGAATTAAAAGATTTAATAAAACAAATCCTATTAGAAAACAACATTTTGATAATATTAAAAAATGGTGGAATAATCGTGTTGAAAATGAGCAAGCATGGAAAGTAAATATAGAAGATATTAAAAATTATAATTTAGATATTAAAAATCCAAACAAAGAAGATGAAACTGATAATTATACTATTGATGAAATAATTAATAAAATGAAAGAAATAACAAATGAAAATCAAGAAATACTATCTAAATTAGAGGAGTTACTGAAATGATAAGCAACGAGTTATTAAAACAAAAAATATTAGATAGTGCTTTTAATGGAACTTTGATAGAAAATGATTTAACTCTTCCTCCTATTGATGTAGAAGAAATAAAAGAAGCAGTACCTTTTGAAATACCTAATAATTGGAAATGGGTTAAAATTAGCAGTATTGGTACAATTATTGGTGGTGGAACACCATCAACTGCTGTAAAAGACTATTGGGATGGTAATATTTCTTGGATAACTCCTGCTGATATGAAGAAAGACAATAAATATATTGATTATGGAAATAAAAATATTACTGAACTTGGATTAATTAAATCATCGGTTAAATTAATGCCTAAAAATACAATAATTATTTCTAGTAGAGCCCCTATTGGATATGTGAAGATATCATTAAATGAAGTTACTACTAGTCAAGGATGTAAATCTATAATTCCAAATTCTTATATGAACTCTGAGTATATTTATTATTATATTTCTTCTATTAAAGATTATCTTGATAGCATTGGCACTGGTGCTACTTTTAAAGAAATATCTGGCAAAAAACTTTCTAATGTTTTGTTCCCTTTACCACCGTTAGAGCAGCAAAAGAGAATTGTTTGTAAAATAGAAGAATTGTTTAATCTAATTGATAAAAAAGGTAAGAATGATGGTGAAAAAGAAAAATTAAAAAATTTATTTAAAGAAAAAATATTAGATAATGCTATTCATGGTAGACTAGTAGAAAATGATTTAACACTTCTTCCTATTGATGTAGAAGAAATAAAAGAAGAAGTACCTTTTGAGATACCTAATAATTGGCATTGGTCTAGTTTTGATAAATTGGCTATAAAAATTTCGGATGGTACGCATATAACACCAAAATATGTTAGTGATGGAATACCTTTTTTATCAGTTAAAGATATGAGTGATGGAAAATTACACTTTGATAATTGTAAGTATATTTCAAAAAAAGACCATGATGTTTTATATAAAAGATGTGATCCTAAAAAGAATGATTTGCTAATAACAAAAGTTGGAACTACAGGTATACCAGTAATCGTAGATACAGATAAGGAATTTAGTATATTTGTAAGTGTCGCACAATTGAGATTTAATTTAGAAAAGGTTAATTTAAAATATATAAGATATGTTGTATTATCGAAATTTGTTCAGAATATTATTTCTGAAAATACTAAAGGTGCAGCTAATAAAAACTGGGTTATAAAGGACATTAAAAAAACACCCATTCCTTTACCACCATTAGAACAGCAAAAAAAAATAGTTTCTAAAATTGAAGAACTATTTAGTTTAGTTGATAAATTATAGAATAAGTGAATAACATAATTTACTTATTTTTTTACAGACTCCAATTGGTACTTAATTATCAAAAATAACATGAGCCTCTACTTTTTCTTGTTTTTTGTTGTTATATATAACCATTAAATTTAATCTTAATTCAACATTAAGAAACAAAGCAATATTTTTTCTTTAAAAATTATTTTTAATTTTTCTTCGTCTTCTAAATATTTTTTTATTATTGCATAACCATCTACTGAAAAGTAGTCTGTTAGTCCAATTGTTTCTTTGTTATATCTTTTGCCTTTGCAAATAATTGATAAATGTAATTATTGATAGTATCATTTTCATTCTGACCAATATTAAAGCCATTATTAAAAACAGACATCGGAGTATGAACATGTAAGTCCTATTTTCTCCATAAGGCTCCTTCTTCAAATTTATTCATCTTTACCACCTATCTCAAAACAACTCTTTCACAATCAAATCTTTTGAATGTAAATTATTATTTTTACCTAATAATAAATTTTCATAAAATTTAATCAAATAACTATTAT
>CAZASP010000082.1:0-5557 GCA_964487865.1 uncultured Clostridium sp.
TTTTTAGGGCTTATGTTTAAAAATTTTTGGGACATTTTCAAAAATGATTGACATACTTTTTTAAAAATACCTACAAAATTATGATTGAATTTTTTAATTTTTTATATTATAATAGTTCTAGTTATCAATAAGATTATATGCTAATGTAGGAGGTGCTTATGAGCCATTTTGAATTTATTTCAAATAGTGAAGATGATACAAAAAAATTTGCTAAAAATTTAGCTTCACATCTTAATAAAAATGATATTATCGTGCTTTCTGGTGATTTGGGTTCTGGTAAAACAAAATTTACAGAAGGTATTTTAAGCTATTTTGGTTTAGAAAATGAAATTTCTAGCCCTACATTTACAATTGTTAATGAATATCAAAAAGAAAATCTAAAATTATATCATTTTGATGTTTACCGTTTATCCGATGTTTCTGAATTTTACGAAATTGGTGGCGAAGAATATTTGGAAAATGGTATTTGTGTTATTGAATGGGGTAAATTAATTTTAGAAGCCTTACCTAAAGACTATGTTCATATTACTTTTTTTAGAGATGTGAAAAATGAAAATACTAGAATTTTAAATATAGATACTAATATCAGTAGATGGGAGGATTATTTTGAAAATATTAAGTATTGATACATCAAGCAATATTTGTGGTGTTTCTATATTAGAAGATACAAATTTAATTATCAAATTAGATGCTGAAACATGCAAAACACATTCTGAAAATTTAATGCCTATGATAAAACAAATTTTTGAACAAACCAAACTTTCTTTGAAAGATATAGATTTACTCGTTTGCGATAAAGGTCCTGGTTCATTTACAGGAATTCGTATTGGAATTGCAACTGTAAAAGCTTTTCATGACAGTTTAAATATTCCATGTGTTGGTGTTACTGCTTTAGAAACTTTAGCATATTCTATCAAAAAAGATGGCTTAATTATTAGTATCATTGATTGTAAAAATGATAATTGCTATTTTGCTTTATATGAATTAAAAAATTCTAATTATATAGAATTAATTTCACCATCTGCAAATACAGTAAAAAATACTTTATCAATATGTAAAGATTATATTTCTTTGCATTATAAAAACGCCCCTATAACATTTGTAGGTGATGGTGTTCAAATATATCAAAATTCTATTTGTTCAAAATTTAACAATGCAACACTAGCAGATACATCTTGTTCTATATTAAATTCTTATAATTTAGCATTAGCAGGTTTGGACAAATTTAAGAAAAATCAGTTAGAAGATGTATTGCCTTTATATTTAAAAAAGCCTCAAGCTCAAAGACAACTAGAGGAAAAATTAAATGAAATTGAAATAGCACAAATGACATTGGAAGATTTAAATTCTATTTCATCAAACTTGCTTACAGATTTTGATGAATTTTGGAATTATGACATTTTAAAAGGAGAATTATTATCTGAAAACTCAAAATATATTGTTGCTAAATATAATTCTCAAATAATTGGATTTGCTGGAATTAAACTTTTAATAGATAAAGCAGATATTATGAATATAGTTGTAAAAAAACAATTTAGAAATCAAGGAATTGGAAAATTACTACTAACTAATTTAATAAGCTTATGTAAAAAACTAAAGCTAACTTCTTTAAGCTTAGAAGTTATGGAGGAAAATTATCCTGCAATTCATTTGTATAAATCTCTTGGATTTGAACAAATTGGATTGCGAAAAAATTATTATCAAGATAAAAATGGTTATATAATGCAGAAAAAATTATAAATCAATTTATGGGCACCCTTTATTACTAATCAACCTCATTTTTGACTATAACTAAAAAGTTTAATATATTTTAATTTATTATGCTACTAGGAATCATAAATAAAAAATATATTAAACTTTTTAGATTTCCTTGTATACGTTTACTTTTCTAAACTAATTTCTTAAATACTTCTAGTGCATCTAATTTTTCCCAAGTACATTCAATCATCTTTTCTAAATCTATATATTTTCTTCCAAAATGACCTCCATTACATGTTTCTGAATAAATAGGATTTCTTAATTGTAATTTTTCTATAATTCCTTTAGGAGATAAATCAAAATTGTTATATATAGCTTTTATTATTTTATCTTCTTCAATTTTATTTGTACCTTTGCAATTTACAAATATAGAAATTGGCTGAGCTACACCTATTGCATAAGATAATTGAATCAAACATTCTTTAGCAATTCCAGATGCTACAATATTTTTTGCTAAGTATCTTGCCATATAAGCTGCACTTCTATCTACTTTTGTTGGGTCTTTTCCCGAAAAAGCACCTCCTCCATGGGGAGCATATCCTCCATAGGTATCCACAATAATTTTTCTACCTGTTAATCCTGCATCTCCCTCTGGTCCTCCAATTACAAACTTTCCTGTTGGATTAATTAATACTTTGAAATCTGTGTTTAAATTATATTTTTGTGCTACTTTTTGCATAATTTTTGTTTTAATAAATTCTTTAAATTCTTTCTCGTTATAATCTTCTGCATGCTGAATTGACATTAAAATTGTATTAATCTTAGTTGTTTCTCCTTCTGTATATTCTAGCGTTACTTGTGATTTCATATCAGGTCCTGCATATAAAAATTCTCCACTTTCACGTAATTGCGTTGCTAATTTTACTAAATCATGAGCCATGGTAATAGCAAGTGGCATATATTCAGGAGTTTCTGAATTAGCATATCCAAACATAATTCCTTGGTCTCCTGCCCCTCCTGTATCCACACCTTGTGCTATATCTGGGGATTGCTTGCTTAATAAATTAATTACTCTTGGTGTATAGGTATAACCAATTCTTTTTATAGTATCTTTTGCAATTTGTTCTACATTAATATTTGCTTGTGTTGAAATTTCTCCTGATAAAACTACAAATTCATCTTTTGCCATTGTCTCACATGCTACTCTAGCGTTTTTATCTTGTTTTAAACAAGCATCTAAAATACTGTCTGATATCATGTCACATACATGATCTGGATGTCCAATTGATACTGCTTCTGATGTAAATAAATTCTTCTTTTTTTTCATTTTTTATTCCTCCTAATATTGATCTTTATATTTTTTCAAATAATATCATATGTTCCTATTTCAAAACGGGACACTTAGTTGTACCATTCTAGTTCCCAGCCAGCAACTATTACTGTATCACCTTCACATACACCCATTTCTTTTAGCTTGTCTTCAATGCCCATGTTTTTTAGGCTTTTCTGTAAGTAATACATCGATTCATTGTCTTCTATGTTTATTCTTCCCATTAGTCTTTCTACTGCTTTTCCTGATATTATAAATACTCCATCTTCTTTTTTTATTGTCCATTGGTCTTGTTTTTCTTCTAATGTATAGACTACTTTTTCTTCTGTTCCTATTAAATCTTCTTTTGGTAGTTTTTTTAGCATTTTTGACACATGGTCAATTAGTTCTTCTACACCTTGTTTAGTTACTGCTGATATTGCATAGATTTCTAAATTTTCTTTCTTAGCTAGTTCTTTTACTTTTTCTAAAGTTTCTTCATCTTGCATACTGTCTATTTTATTTGCGACTATGATCTGTTTTCTTTTTGATAATTTTTCACTATATTTTTTTAGTTCTTGATTTATTGCATAGAAATCGTCTATTGGATTTCTTCCTTCTTGTGAAGATACGTCTAAAAAATGTAATAACAATCTTGTTCTTTCAACATGTCTTAAAAATTGAATTCCAAGTCCTACTCCTTGACTAGCGCCTTCTATAATTCCCGGTATATCTGCTATTACAAAGCCATCACCGTCTTTTGTTTTTACTACACCTAAGTTTGGCTCTAAAGTGGTAAAATGATAATTTGCAATTTTAGGTTTAGCATCTGTTACTGCTTTTAAAAATGTTGATTTTCCTACATTTGGAAAGCCTAATAATCCTACATCAGCTAATAATTTTAATTCTAATATTATTTCTTTTTCTTCACCTTTTTCACCATCTTCTGAAAAACGTGGGGCTTGTCTTGTAGAAGTTTTGAAATGTGAATTGCCTCGTCCGCCTCTACCACCTTTTAAGACTAATTCTGTTTGATTTGGATTTGACAAATCTGCTACTATTTTTCCTGTTTCTGCATCTTTAATAACAGTACCAATTGGCACTTTAATATATAAGTCTTCTCCATATTTTCCGTTGCAATGGTTACCACTTCCGTTTTCACCATTTTGGGCTTTAAATTTTTTGTTATATCTAAAATCAATTAGAGTATTTTTATCTTTATCTACTTGAAAATAAATATCTCCACCATTTCCGCCATCTCCACCGGTCTGGTCCGACCAGCTGCTACATACTTTTCTCTACGAAAAGCTACTGCTCCGTTTCCGCCATCTCCTGATTTAATACATATTTTTGTATAATCTGTAAACATTTTAACTCCTTAATCATTTTCAAAATAATCTAATTTCATTGCCTTTTTTATTTTTTTCATAGTTTCTTTTGCAGTCCTTCTTGCTTTTTGCGTGCCTTCTTGCAAAATTTTATCTACCTCTTCAGGATGTTGTTCGTAATATGCTCTTTTTTCTCTAATTGGTTTAAGTGTATCTGCAATGTTTTTAGCTAGTTGCTTTTTGCATGCTACACAACCACGTTTTCCTGCTTTACATTCTTCACATACTGTTTTTATTTCTTCTTTGGTACTAAATAAATTATGATAATATGCTATCATGCATACATTAGGATTTCCTAAATCATCTTTTTTTATACGATTTGGATCTGTTACAGCACTCATTACTTTTTTTGTTATCTCTTCTTCTGAATCTGATAAATAAATAGCATTTCCTAAAGATTTTCCCATTTTATCGTTGCCATCTAATCCTTTAATTCTTTTTCCACTTGAAAGAATTGCTTCTGGCTCTGTTAAAACTTCTCCATATATGCTATTAAATTTTCTTACTATTTCTCTGCATTGTTCAATTAGAGGTAATTGGTCTTCTCCTACTGGCACATATTTACCTTCAAAAATTGTTATATCTGCTGCCTGACTTACAGGATATCCTAAAAATCCATAGGTTACACTTTCTCCAAAAATTTCTCTTTTTTGTGCAATTTCTGTTTTTACAGTTGGATTTCTTTCTAATCTAGCTATTGTTACTAAATTAGAATAATATACTGTTAACTCTGCAACTTCCGGTATCATAGACTGAATATAAATTGTTGTTTTATTAGGGTCAATTCCACAAGCTAAATAGTCGATTGCTACTTCTCTTACATTATTTCTTACTTTTTCTGGATTATTAAAATTGTCTGTTAATGCTTGAACATCAGCAATTAATATGTATGGAGAATATTCTCCACTCTCTTGTAATTCTATTCTCTTTTTTAAAGAACCAAAATAGTGTCCAATATGTAATCTTCCAGTTGGTCTATCACCAGTTAAAATTATTTTTTTCTCCACTTTTTTCTCTCCTTTAAATTTACTTTAACCATTCTGGATTTTCTAAATACCAATCAATTGTTTTTACAATTCCATCTTCAAATTTTGTTTTTGGATACCAACCTAATTCATTTTTTATTTTTGTTGGATCTATTGCATAACGATAATCATGTCCC
>CAZASP010000083.1:0-5525 GCA_964487865.1 uncultured Clostridium sp.
TTACAGAAAAAATATGGAGCAAAAGAATTAGATTCAATTTATAATGGAGGATGCACAGAAAAACCAGATATATGTTTTGTGTTTATGAATCCAACTGGAAGAAATATAGCTTCTTCTAAAAAATGGAAAGGAATAAAATCTCCGTGGATTGGAACAAAGAATATTTGGGATTTATTCTTCAAATTAGATTTAATGAATGAAAAAATATACAAAAAGATAAAAGAAATTAAAGGGAGCGAGTGGACAGAAAAATTTGCCGAAGAAGTATATGACGATGTAAAGAAACACAAATATTTTATAACCAATTTAGGAAAATGCACACAAATAGATGCAAGAGAACTTCCTAATAGTGTATATGAAGAATACCTAGATTTATTAAAACAAGAGATAGAAATTATAAAACCTAAAGTAGTAATTTTATTTGGGAATCAAGTTAGTTCAATAGTATTAAATAAGAAAATATCGGTATCACAATGTAGAAAGCAATTATTTATAAATCAAATTAATGATAATGAATATAAATTTTATTCTGTATATTATCCAGTAGGAAATGGAAGATTTAATATTGATAAAGCAATTGAAGACATAAACTGGATCATAAAAAATGAAATTAGTAAAGAAGCATAAAATAATCATAAAACATATAAGTAGAAACAATACTCAAATGTAAGTATTTTATATTAGAGATAGTTTTTTTGTAAACAAATACTAAATTGTAAGGTAGTAACTTTATTAAAGTTAAAATAGAGAGTGAAGGAGAAAAATAATTGGAAGAAGAAAGTAAAGAAAATAATAAAAATTTAATGATACGAAGTAGTTCTGCTGAATTTTTAATATTTGAAATGCAAAAAAAAGAGAAAGGAATTGAAGTTAGGTTTGAGGATGGAGATTTATGGCTAACTCAAAAAGCTATGGGAGAATTGTATAATTGTACTTCTGACAATATAGGATTACATTTAAAAAATATATATAAAGATTTTGAATTAGATCCAAAATCAACTACCGAGGAATTCTCGGTAGTTCAAAAAGAAGGAACTAGAGAAGTAAAACGAAATGTAAAGTATTACAATATGAGGATAAAAAATGTTAGCAAAAAAAAATAATAAAAAAATTAACAAAAAAGCTAGACAAAAAACAAAAAATATAATATCATAGTAATATCAAAAAACTAATCCACAAAGGAGGAAGTAAAGAATGGAAGAAGAAACAAAAAACACAAATAAAAAAAGATTATCTCCAGAAGCTACTATTTTATTAACTTTAGGAGCAACCGCACTTGCTGTTGTTGTATATAGACTATTATATTTTATAATTACAGGTGCGTGATTCCTAAAATTAAATATATAAAAAACGTCCCTTTTTGTTCAATTATGTACAATTGGTGACGTTTCTTTTTGTCCTATTCTAGGACAGGTACGAGTGTATATTTGTGCCTGCCCAGAATAGGATATTTTAAAAAAATCTCAAAAAAGGCTTGACAAATTTGAAAAAATGATGTAAAGTATATTGGCATTACAAAAAAGAAAAGAGGTGGTTTCTATGGAAAAAAATGTACAAATAAGTATGTTAAATCAATTTTATGGAAAATTATTAACACAAAAACAGTACGAAATCATAGATGACTACTATAACCAAGATTTGTCACTATCTGAAATTGCAGAGAATAATCAAATTACAAGACAAGCAGTTAGGGACATTTTGAAGAAAGGGGAGAAAAAGCTTTTCAAATACGAAGAAAAGTTGCAGTTTATGAAAAGGACATTAAAGCAAGAAAAGAAAATCGAAAAAGTTTTATCAGAATTAACAAAAATTCAACAAAATGATTCAGACAAACAAATTGCAGACATCTTAGAAAACATCAAAAAAGAATTAAATTGTTTAGTTTAAGGAGTGAAATGACATGGCTTTTGAAGGACTATCTTCTAGATTACAAGAAATAACAAGAAAAATCAGAGGTAAAGCAAGAATAACCGAATCAGATTTAAAAGAAATGTTAAGAGAAGTAAAGCTTGCACTTTTAGAGGCAGATGTTAACTATAAAATTGTAAAAGATTTTATTGGGGTTATTCGGAGAAAAAGCTTTAGGTCAAGATGTTTTAAAATCATTAACGCCAGGTCAACAAGTTATAAAAATTGTAAAAGATGAATTAGTTGAATTATTGGGAGGAACTGAAAGCAAAATTAATTTTACTCCAAATCCACCAACAATTATTATGCTAGTAGGCTTGCAAGGTTCAGGTAAAACTACAACAGCAGGAAAGCTTGCTAATTTATTAAGAAAGCAAGGAAAAAAGCCGTTATTAGTTGCGTGTGATGTTTACCGTCCAGCAGCTATTAAACAATTACAAGTAGTTGGTAAGCAGTTAAATATTCCTGTTTTTGCAAATGAAAATTCAAAAGATGTAGTTCATATAGCAAAACAAGCCATTTCTACAGCAATTTCAAAATTAAATGATGTAATTATATTAGATACAGCAGGACGTTTGCATATAGACGAAACTTTAATGCAAGAATTGAAGGAACTAAAAGCTAAAAGCAAACCTCATGAAATATTACTAGTTGTAGATAGTATGACAGGTCAAGATGCTGTTAATGTAGCTGAAAAATTTAATAATGATCTTGGAATTGATGGTGTTGTACTAACAAAACTAGATGGTGATACTAGAGGTGGTGCTGCCTTATCAGTAAAAAAAGTAACAGGTAAGCCAATAAAATTTGCAGCAACAGGAGAAAAACTAAGTGATATAGAAACATTTCACCCTGATAGAATGGCACAAAGAATTCTAGGAATGGGAGACATTTTATCTGTTATTGAAAAAGCAGAAGAAACATTTGATATAGAAGAAACTAAAAAACTTGAAAAACAATTAAAGAAAAAAGAATTAGATTTAGATGATTATTTAGCACAACTTAGGCAAGTAAAAAAGATGGGTTCGTTTTCTTCTTTATTAAAAATGATGCCGGGTATGAATCAAATTAAAGATTTAAAAGTTGATGACAAAGAATTTGTAAAAATTGAAGCAATTATATGTTCTATGACAAAACAAGAAAAACGAAATACAAAACTTTTAAATGCTGGTCGTAGACAGCGTATAGCAAAAGGTAGTGGAACATCAGTGCAAGATATTAACAAATTTATTAAATCATTTGAGATGACACAAAAAATGATGAAAAAAATGCAAAATAATAAAGGAGGCTTTAAAAAATTGTTAAATGGAATTGATGAAAACACCTTAAATAACTTTAAAGTTTAATTTTTATGTTATTAATTTTTTATATTTATAAATAAAAATAAAAGGAAGAGGTGAAGCAAATGGTAAAAATCAGATTACAAAGACAGGGAAAGAAAAAAGCCCCATTTTATCATATTGTAGTGGCAGATTCAAGAAGCCCAAGAGATGGTAAAATAATTGAGCAATTAGGTACTTATGACCCAATGACAAATCCAGCAACTATTAATTTAGATAAAGAAAAAATAGAAAAATGGATAAAAAATGGCGCAAAACCAACAGACACAGTAAAAACATTAATTGAAAAGGCTTAAGTTAATAAAACATTTTTCAAAATGGAGGGACTAAAAATGAAAGAGATTTTAGAAACAATTATTTTAAACTTAGTAGACAATAAAGAAGCTGTTGAAGTTAAAGAACTAGAAGGAGAAAAATCAATTGTTTTTGAAGTTAAAGTTGCTGATGATGACATGGGAAAAGTAATAGGAAAACAAGGAAGAATTGCAAAATCAATTCGTACTGTCATGAAGGCTGTAGCTTCAAAAGAACAGAAAAGAGTTTCTGTTGAATTTATTGGATAATGGAGTTTAAAATATGACAAAGTATCTCGAAATTGGTCAAATAGTTAATACTTTTGGTATTAAAGGAATGGTAAAAATAAAGCCATTTACTAACGATATAAAAAGATTTGACAAATTAAAAACAATATATATTGAAAGCAAAAAAATCAAAAAAGAATATGAAATTGAAGAAATCAAATATCATAAAAATATGGTATTAATGAAACTTAAGGGCATAAATACACCAGAAGAAGCAAATCAATTACGTCAAAGCTATCTATTAGTAGATAGAGAAAAGGAAGAACCTTTAGAAGAAGGTGTTTACTATATAATTGATTTACTCGGACTGCCAGTTTATACAGATCAAGGAAAATTACTTGGTAAAGTAGATGATATATTCAATACAGGAAGCAATGATGTATATGTTGTGAAAAATGAATTAGGTAAACAAATTCTTTTGCCAGGAATACCAGATGTTTTAAAAAAGGTAGATTTGGAAGAAAAAAGAATAACCGTTCACTTAATTCCGGGTTTAATGTAAAGACAATTGAATTTTATGGCTATGTGTGCCTTCTGAGCAAAGCGAGAAAGGAATTGATTTTAATATGAAATTTGATGTTTTAACTCTCTTCCCTGAAATGTTTGAACCAGTAAAGCAAAGTATTTTAGGAAGAGCAGTTGAAAAAGAAGTAATAAACATAAATTTAATTAATATTAGAGATTTTTCAGAAGACAAACATAAAAAAGTAGATGATACTCCATATGGTGGCGGAGCAGGAATGGTTATGATGCCAGATGTGGTATACCATGCATACAATTCTATAAAAGAAAAAGATGCAAAAGTTATTTATATGTCACCTCAAGGAAAAACATTAAACCAAAAAATGGTCGAAAATTTAAGTAAAGAAAATCATATAATTTTGCTTTGTGGTCATTATGAAGGAATTGATCAAAGGGTTTTAGACAAAATTGTAGATGAAGAAATTTCAATTGGCGATTATGTATTAACAGGTGGCGAAATTCCAGCAATGGTGCTTATAGATAGTGTAAGCAGATATGTAACAGGAGTTTTAAAATCAGATTCTATACAAGAAGAAAGCTTTTCAAATGGACTTTTGGAATATCCTCAATACACAAGACCGGAAGTTTTTGATGGCGAAAAAGTGCCAGAAGTTTTATTATCAGGACATCATGAAAATATACAAAAATGGCGCAAAGAAAAATCTTTAGAAATAACCAAAAATAAAAGACCAGATTTATTAAAAAAATAAAGCGAAGTGCTAAAATATTAAAGCACCGCTCATGAATGAAAAGAAGGAGGTAATTTTAATGGATATTATAAAATCTATTGAACACGAACAATTAAAAAACAAGATACCAGAATTAAAAGTTGGTAATACTGTTAGAGTACATGTAAGAATAAAAGAAGGAAACAAAGAAAGAATCCAAGTATTTGAAGGAATTATTATCAAAGTACAAGGAGGAGGAGTAAACCAAACATTTACAGTAAGAAAAATTTCTTATGGTGTAGGTGTTGAAAAAACTTTCTTAGTACATTCACCATTAGTAGAAAAAGTAGAATTAGTAAGAGTTGGTAAAGCAAGAAGAGCCAAACTATTCTATTTAAGAGACAGATTAGGTAAATCTGCTAAGACAAAAGAACAAGTAGGTGCTAGAATTGAAGATAAGGAAATTGTTTTAAAAGAAGAATTAGAAGAAGAACCAGTAGAAGAAC
>CAZASP010000084.1:0-5225 GCA_964487865.1 uncultured Clostridium sp.
ACTTCGAAAATTATACAGTGATTCGAAAAGGACCATACTTATGGTCCTTTTTAATATCTAGATTTTTTTTGAAAATATAATGAAAAAAATAATATAACATGATATAATGAGGAAAAAATTAATTCAGTAAGTAGGAGTAAAGGTTGAAAAATAATTATAAGCAATTCTTTTCCAACCAGATTTATGTATTGGAAAGGAATGATGTTAAAAATGAAGAAAAAAGTTTTGTTTATTTCAAGCACAGGAGGACATTTAAATGAACTTATGCAATTATCACCATTATTTGAAAAATATGATTATTATATAGTAACAGAAAAAGATAAAGCAAATATGCATTTAAAAGAAAAATATGGAGAAAAATTATATTTTTTACCCTATGGCACAAGAGCAAAAATATTCACATATATTTTTAAATATTTTTATCTTTGTCTAAAGACAGTATATTTATATTTTAAAATACGTCCAAAAGTAATAGTAACTACAGGAACACATACAGTTGGACCAATGTGTTGTTTAGGCAAAATATTTGGAAGCAAAATAATTTTTATAGAGACATTAGCAAACAGACACAAAAAAACAGCAACAGGAAAACTAATTTATCCATTTGCTGACTTATTTATTGTGCAATGGGAAGAAATGTTAGAATTATATCCAAAAGCTATATATGGGGGTTCGATTTTTTAATGATTTTAGTATTATTAGGAACACAAAATAATAGTTTCAAAAGGCTATTAGAACAAATCGATTTATTAATAAAAAATAAAATAATTCAAGATGAAGTTGTAGTACAAGCAGGTTATACAAAACACACATCAAGTAATATGAAAATTCTAGATTTTATATCAAATGAAGAACTTGAAAAATGGCAAGAAAAAGCAGATTTAATTATTACACATGGAGGTGTTGGTTCAATTTTATCTTCAATAACAAAAGGGAAAAAAGTAATTGCAGTTGCTAGGCAACATCAATATGGAGAACATATAAATGACCATCAAAAAGACATAATAGAATTTTTTAGCAAAAAGGATTATATTATAGGAATATATGATGTGCAAGACTTAGAAAAAGCAATTATACAAAGCAAAAACTTTGAACCAAAAACTTATCAACAGAACAATGAAAAAATGTTGAAAATTATTGAGGATTTTATAGAAAATTGCTAAATACTTAATGCTACAAAAATTTGCCAAAGGGGACGGTCTTTTTTGGCAAGAAAAAGGAGAAGTAGGTTTATGGACGAAGAAAGAATTGTTAATCCAGAAATAGAAGGGCAAATAGAAGAAAAATTTGAAAATTCTTTAAGACCAAAAACTCTTGACGAGTATATTGGGCAAGATAAAGTAAAAGAAAATATGAAAATATATATTGAAGCTGCCAAAAAAAGAGGGGAGCCATTAGACCATATCTTATTATATGGACCTCCTGGGCTTGGAAAAACAACTTTATCTAATATTATTTCAAATGAAATGCATTCTAATATCAAAATAACCTCTGGTCCAGCTATTGAAAAACCAGGAGATTTAGCTTCTATATTAACAAATCTATCAGAACATGATGTTTTATTTATAGATGAAATCCATCGTTTAAGTAAAAGTGTTGAAGAAATTTTATATCCTGCGTTAGAGGATTATACTCTAGATATTATGATTGGAAAAGGACCTAGTAGTAGGTCGATTAGATTAGATTTACCAAAATTTACATTAATTGGAGCAACTACAAAAGCGGGAGCTCTTACGACACCTTTAAGAGATAGATTTGGCATTGTACATAGATTAGAATTGTATACAGTAGAAGATTTAACTACTATTGTAAAAAGGTCAAGTCACATTTTAGAAGTAAAAATAGAAGAACAAGCTGCTAAAGAAATTGCAAGAAGGTCTAGGGGTACACCTAGAATTGCTAATAGATTATTAAAAAGAGTAAGAGATTATGCCACAGTATTAGGAGATGGTAGTATTAATTTAAAAATTGCTAAGCATGCTTTAAATAAATTGGAAATTGATGAACTTGGTTTAGATGAAATAGATAGAAAATTACTAGAAACAATGATTGTTCAATATGGAGGTAGAGCAGTAGGAATAGAGGCTCTTGCTGTAAGTGTTGGAGAAGAAATAGATACCATTGAAGATGTATATGAACCTTATTTAATTCAAATAGGTTTTATGGCAAGAACTTTAAGAGGAAGAAAAGCATTACCACCAGCATATAGACACTTAGGATATAATTTACCTGATGATAATACATTTACAGGTCAAATTTCTATGTAAACATTAAAAAATAAAGAACAAATAAAAGTAAATATAAAAATATAAACAATTGGAGGAAATTTATGAAATTATTACTACATACTTGCTGTGCACCATGTAGTGTGTACTGTATAGAAACATTAAGAAATGAAAACATAGAACCAACTGTATATTGGTTTAATCCTAATATACATCCATACATGGAATATAAGTCAAGAAGAGATTGCCTAAAGCAATATACTGAGAGTATAGGCGTTCAAGCTATCTTCGAAGAAAATTATGGGCTAAAAGATTTTTGCAAAAATGTTATAGGCGATTTAGAAAATAGATGTTCAAATTATTGCTATCCAGTTCGTTTGGAACAAACAGCTAAATATGCAAAAGAAAATGGATATGATAGTTTTTCTACAACTTTGTTGGTTAGTCCATATCAAAAGCATGAAAATTTAATTAATGTTGCCGAAAAAATGGCAAAAAAGTATGGAGTAAATTTTTTATATCGTGATTTTCGTGTTGGCTTTAGGCAAGGACAAGCAAAAGCAAGAGAGTTGGGATTTTATATGCAAAAATATTGCGGATGTGTGTTTTCAGAGGAGTATAGGTATTATGACCGCATACAGAAAGATAAGAAAAAATAATGAAGGAGAATATATATATGCGAAAAAGACCAATAACAACATTATTTATGTTACAATCCTTAGATGGAAAAATAAGTAGTGGAAATAATGATACACTAGATTTTGATGAAGATCTCTGTAAAATAGACGGAGTAAAAGAAGGATTACATCAATATTATGAGATAGAACAAACGACAGATTTTTATTCATTGAATACTGGTAGAGTAATGGCAAAGATAGGTGTAAATGATAAAAAAGAATATCATAAAAAAGTAGATGTACGTTTTATTATAATAGATAATAAACCACATCTAAATGAGAATGGTATAGATTATTTATGCCACTGGATAGATAAATTAATATTAGTAACTACAAACAAAAATCATATAGCTAATACTTTAAAAGATAAATATAATAATTTAGATGTTATATATTACAATAAATTAGATTTAAGAGAAATGTTAGAAGATATATATGAAAAATATGGCGCTGAAAGAGTAACAATTCAATCTGGTGGAAATTTGAATGGCTTATTTTTAAGAAATAACTTATTAGATTATATTCATATAGTAATAGCACCATTATTAGTTGGAGGAAAAGATGTATCAACATTAATTGATGGTGAAGCTATTAGTTCTACAAAACAATTAAATAAATTAAAGGCATTAGAACTTATTGAATGCAATAAGCTAAAAAATTCATATATACAATTAAAATATAAAGTTATAGTTTAATTTTAAAGGGAGGAGTTTATAGCTTGAACAAAAAAGAAATAAAAAATAGCGTTTTAAAATATATAAAAAAATAAACAGTTTTATGGAGTATTTCAATGGAAATATAAGTTTGAGTGTGTGTCGATAAATTGTTTACTCAGATGAAGAAAGATATTTACTATGTAACTAGAAAGGAGAAAAACATGATAAATGGAACAATAATACAATATTTTGAATGGTATATGAATTGTAACCAAGACTTATGGAATAAAATCACAGAAAATGCAGAAAAAATTGCAGAAATGGGAATAACAGCAATATGGTTACCACCGGCATACAAAGGAATTGGCGGAAAAGATGAAGTTGGATATGGTGTATACGATGTTTATGACTTAGGAGAATTCAATCAAAAAGGAACAATAAAAACAAAATATGGTTCTAAAGACGAATACATAAAATGCATACAAAAATTACAACAAACGGGCTTGCAAGTATATGCTGATATTGTATTAAACCATAAAATGGGAGCAGACATTATCCAAACAATACCAGCAGCAAAAGTAGACTGGGGAAATCATGAAAAACAAATAGCAGAAAACGAAATAATAAAAGTAGCAACAAAATTCACATTTCCAGGAAGAAACGGAAAATATTCAGATTTTAAATGGAATTGGACGCATTTTGACGGTATAGATTACAATATGGCAAATGACGAAAAAGCAATATTCAAATTTAAAGATAAAGATTGGGAAAAGTCAGTCGACGAAGAATTTGAAAATTACGATTATTTAATGGGAGCAGATTTAGATTTTGAAAATGAAGAAGTTAAAGAAGAATGCAAAAATTGGGGAAAATGGTATTTAGAAACTACAAATGTAAACGGATTTAGATTAGACGCAGTAAAACATATATCTACCCAATTTTATAAAGAATGGATACAATACTTAAGAAATCTAACGGGAAAAGAGTTATTTACAGTAGGAGAATATTGGTCAGGAGATGTTAATAAGTTACATAAATACTTAGAAAAAATAGAAGGAGAAATTTCATTATTTGATGTGCCATTACACTACAACTTTTATAATGCGTCAAAAGACCAAAATTATGATTTAACAACAATATTTAATAATACACTACTAAAAGAAAATCCAAGCAAAGCAGTCACATTTGTAGATAACCATGATACACAACCAGGTCAAGCATTAGAAAGTTTTGTAGAAGCTTGGTTTAAGCCAATAGCATATAGTATAATTCTTTTAAGAAACGAAGGTTACCCATGTGTTTTTTATGGAGATTTATATGGAATAGAAAAAGATAATATCCAGCCAATTGAAAGCGTAAAAACCATATTAAACTTACGAAAAGAAAAAGCCTATGGAAACCAATATGACTATATAGACAATAAAAATTGTATAGGGTGGACAAGAGAAGGAGACAAAGAATATGCAAAATCAGGATTAGCTGTTCTTATTTCTAATAGTGGTTATGCAGAAAAGAGAATGTATGTAGGCAAAAAGTTTGCAAATAAAAAATTTATAGATGCAATGAACAATATTAAAGATGAAGTGATTATAGATGAAGAGGGAATTGGAAATTTTAAAGTAAATGAAAAATCTGTATCTGTATGGATAAATCAAGAATAGGAGAAA
>CAZASP010000085.1:0-5059 GCA_964487865.1 uncultured Clostridium sp.
TTTTTTTAAAAAATCATTGACAAATCTTTATTTTTATAATATAATATTTTCGCTTATGAATTAAAGTTTAAAATTTCTCCCCGGTAATTTTAGATTTTTGTTCATATTAGTGATATTTTATAAAATTTAGAGAATTAAAAATAGGAGGGTAATTATTACCATGAATAATACAACATATAGTGCAAAACGTGGCGAAGTTGAAAGTAAATGGTATATCATTGATGCTACTAATAAGCCAATTGGTAGAGTTGCAACTGAAGCTGCTAAGTTATTAAGAGGAAAACATAAACCTACTTATACACCTAATATTGATACAGGTGATCATGTTATTATTTTAAATTGTAAAGATGCAATTTTAACAGGAAATAAATTAAATCAAAAAATTTATAGACATCATTCTGGTTATATTGGAGGGATGAAAGAAGTTCCTGCTAATGTAATGCTTGAAAAAAATCCAGAAAAAGCTATGCTTTTAGCTATTAAAGGAATGTTACCTCATAATTCTTTAGGAAGAAGTCAACTTAAGAAGTTAAGAGTATATGCAGGAAATGAACATGAAAATCAAGCACAAAAACCAGAAGTATGGGAGGTAAAGTAAAATGGCTAAAAAAGAAAATATAGTTTTCTATGGTACTGGAAGAAGAAAAAGTTCTATTGCTAGAGTAAGATTAGTAGAAGGTACTGGAAAGATAACAATTAATGGTAAAGATATTGACGAATTCTTTGGATTAGAAACTTTAAAGGTTATTGCAAGACAACCACTTACAGTTACTAATACAACATCAAAATATGATGTTATTGCAACTGTAAAAGGTGGCGGATTTACAGGTCAAGCTGGAGCTATCCGTCATGGTATTGCAAGAGCTTTAAATGAAGCAAATAGCGAATATAGACCAACATTAAAATCAAATGGTTTATTAACAAGAGCTCCTAGTATGAAGGAAATAAAGAAATATGGTATTAAAAAAGCTAGAAAAGCTCCACAATTCTCAAAGAGATAATTGCCAAAACCGAAAGTTTATATACTTTCGGTTTTTTGTTTTTTATATTCTTATTCAATTACCTCCATAGCATCCAGAGTATCTTGCAATCCCTCTAAATTGTAGTAACTACTTGGAATATTACCAACAATAACATTTTCCATTAACAGCACTTGATTTGTTATTTCTCTAGAAATATTATCAAATGGTGTTAATATATTCACATTACATTTAACTTCTAAATATACTTGATGTAAGGTTTGATTTATGCCCTTTTCAATAAATTCACTTCTTAAATCGGTTTCTACATTGCCAACAGTTGATATCTTTATTTCAACACTAGGTCCCCTACCTGCTAACAGTTTAGAACCAGTAAAGCTACCAAGTGCAATTTCCACTTTATCTTTTCCTTGTTTATTAATTTGCTCTTGGATTTTATTAGCTATATCTGAAATAATTTCATTAATTGGAAGTACATTAGATTTAATCATTGTAATATCACCATTTTGATTTTTTTCAATAGTAAATAACTCATCATAAGAGTGATTTTTCATTATATTTGTAGCTTGCTCATTGGATATAATAGTTGCTATAGATTTTGCTTTACTTTCGCATAAAGTATCAAATATTGGTAAAACAGCATCTAAAATAAGCTTAACTGTAATAAATGCAATAGTCAAAATTATTAATATTGTACTTATTTTTCTCGTTTTTGGTGAATAAATTCTATTTGTTGAATGCGTTAATATTTTAGGAATTCTTATTCTTGGTCTCGAATAAATTTTATACATATTGCATTCCTGTTTTTACATAACGAGGAATAAATAATTTTTGTCCAATGCTAATTTTATCTGCATCTTCAATTCCATTAGTCCTTACAATATCATCAACTGTACTTCCATATCGTTTAGCAATTTCCCATAAAGTATCACCCTTTTTTACAATATACAAAACAATACTATAATCTTGTGCTTCCCTTTCTCCATTAGTTTGAATTTCATTCATAATATTAATACTAGTGTTTCTATACATATTATTATTCATTAGTAAATCAATATTAGCTGTTACCATGCCATTTTCTTGAATTATACAATCTTGATTTGTAACTTCAATATCTAATTTACTATTTAAATTTTCACCATCTTGTATATCATCTACAACATATTCAAAAGGTATTTTGCTATTGCGCATTTCCATTTGCATATCTTGGTCAGCTAGTATAAAAGTGATTTCTAAATTGCCTGTATAAATAATTCGATTTGTTAAGTTCTCCTGTTTTTCAATAACCGGATTTGTATTAATTTCAATTATACTTTTGTTTTCAATTCCCTCAAGTTCTATATTCTCTTTAATTTGTTTTAATTCTTGACGGCTTTGTTTATTAGTTATTGTGTTTATTTTCTTTTTGTTGAATTCTAAATTTTCACAAGGGCTATATAAATCTTGTATAAGGTTAATTTGTTTTTCTTCATATACCATAGCTATAACTCCAATTTCTAATTCTATGTAAATTGAATGTTCTTCTGCTGAATTTGGCTTAATAATCACATTTTTTATTTCATATTCTAAATCACATATATTTTCTTCTGTAACATTAGGTATGTCAACAAAACCAACTACTGGTATTTTTGTTTCTATTACATTTACTCTATTGTCTTCTGTTAAATACATTAGTTTAATTCTTGCTTCTGCTTTTGCTAAAATTTTATTATAGCTTAGTTTTACATCTTTGCTAACAATATCCATGTTAACCTTAAGTATTTCTGCTAAATTATCAGTATTGTTTATTGAAATGTTGTCCTTTGCATATATTTTGTTCTCTCCCATTCCTACTAATGAATTAACATTTAAATCCTCTTTTAACATTTGTATACCTTCTGAATTTTGTAAGTCATTTACAATTTCTACTTCTTCCTTATCATATAGTTTGATGTCCACTTCTAAAGTAGCTTTAATACCTATCTTTCTTCCATTTATAACTTTACATTCAATCGTTTTTAATTTAGTTTGTAATACTGTTTCTATTCCCTCTTTACTATTTGGAACAGAAATGATTTCTGAAAAGTCTAGGCTAGTATTTATTCCCCTTATTTTATCTTGTGTGTCATCAGCTAAATACATAATATAAGTGCTAATATTACCATCTATTCTTACCTTTTCATCTAAAGCTTCTTTTTTATAAACACATACAATCCCACTTGTACAAATTGTATTCAAAATATCTGGTTTCGAATCTGGTACAATCATATCTCCTTCTACCATTATAATATCTTTTTTGGTTGCTATTAATTTATTTACACATAAATTTTCATTTACTGTTTCTAAAACCATTTAGTTTACCTCCTTCTTTTTTCTTTATACATGTATATTGGAAAAAAGAGGAATTTATACCATATAAGCAAAAAAAATAGAACTAAGACTCTTTCTAATCTCAATTCTATGCTTGTTTTTACCCTTATAGCGCTGTTTTTTTCTTTCTTGTTTCAACTGGTGGTGGTATTAATGGTGAATAAGAATCTCCATCAAAAACCTCTACTTCTACTGTTCTCGTTAATACATCTGTATAACTATAAGTAACATTTCTATCATTTTCTTCATATTTTACTACGAAAATATTTGGATAGGCTTTTTCTATTGTAGCTTCTTTTTCAAAGGCCTTACTTCTTCCTAAAGAACCCTTGACTATTATCTTTTGACCCACTTTTTCTATGATGTCTGTTTTTAGATTTGCAATATCATTACGACAAATCATGCTATCACCTCTCCCTTAAGTTGGTTTGATTATAGCATTTTTTGCATAAATTGTCAAAAAAAGTGGGTGTGTGTCAAAACTGTGTATATGACTTTTAACAATACATTCACAGTTTATTTTTCTGTTTTTTACAATTTTATTACAGTTGTGTTACAAAAATATTAAGTTGGTTTATTTTTATGAACAAATTAAATAGTTTTATATTTCTCTAACCATTTTTCCATTTGCTCCAATTCCACTAACTCCATTTTTTCCATCTCTTAACTCTTTTGCAATATCATCAATTGTCACATATTTATATCTTTCTGTAAGAGCAATTTTTTCTGCAATCACCAAAGGATCTAAAAAATCAATTAAAATCCTTGCCGGAGATGAGGCAAAATTTGCTCCTGCAGATATTATTGCTTCAAAGTAACTTTGACAAGCACCGGCAAAAATTACAAGGTGATTATTTGTTTCTCTATCATATCTTCTCGCTTCTTTTACAGTTTGAATAAAATATTTAGAATTTCTGTAATTGTAAATATTATGATAATCTGTCCCTCTTTTTATCATTCCATCATGCCCTGTAATTACTAATATATCTGGGTTATAAGTTTGCAATAAACGATAAACTACTTTTGGTTGTCTATATTCCGGAATGTTTTTTACAATAGCATTAACCCCTACTTTTTTGTAATAATAGTAGGATTTTTCACTATATTTTTTGTCTCCATCTAAATGCAGAATTTTTCCAGTTATTATTTTTTCTGTATTTCTTTTATTATTACTTAATATTCCTATTTGATATCCTTCACTATCTTCTTTTGTCTGTAAAATTTTATTGTTTATATTATCCTGTAATTTATCTATCTTTTTATTAACTGTATTTTTATCCACAATTTCTAAGTCTTCTATAGGACTATCTGCCTCTATTCTATCTATCAACCCTTTGAGAATTGCAATTGTCTCTTTATTTGTGTAGATGATATTTTTTACTGAAAATATAATGTCTTTTCCATATGATTTTCTAGCAACAATATCACCTTTTTTTATTTTTTTCATCTTTTTTCACCTCTAATTTTAGGCTATTATATTCTATGCCAAAAATTGTCGATGAGTGACGGAATATCACGAAACTAAAGAAGTTAAATAAACCGTAGTAATTTTCCTACTACGGTTGTTTTTTGTTTTGCTTTAGGTGGCTATATTTTAGCTTTGTTGCCATTCCTCCTCTCATATGTCTTTCTGCTTTGTTTTCATCTAATATTACTCTAACTTCTTTAGCTAAACTAGGGTTTATTTTCTTGAGTCTTTCCGAAACGTCTTTGTGTACTGATGTTACTTT
>CAZASP010000086.1:0-5055 GCA_964487865.1 uncultured Clostridium sp.
TAAACATTTTAAGCACATCTTAATAAAATAAACAAAAGCTAAAAAAATCCCAGAATATAGGTTTACAATAGATATGTCACACCTAGATAGAAAAAAATAAAAAAAGGAAATACCAAATATGATATAATGTTTTTAATCACAAAAACTAATATCGAAAGAAGGTATTTCCTATGAATAGTATAACACAAGATATCATATTTAAGCAATCAGTTGTTGAATATTCTTTAAAACATGGAGTAACAGAAGCAGCTAAAAGATATAAACAGCATAGAAAAACGATATATAGGTGGAGAGAAAAATATGATGGAACAAGAGAATCATTAGTAAATAAGACAAGAAGACCACATAGTCATCCAAATCAACATACAGAAAAAGAATTACAAATGATAAAGAAATATAAAGCACAAAATAAAGATGCGGGATTGGTAGTATTATGGGTAAAACTAGTGAGAAGTGGATATACAAGGAGTATAACTAGTCTATATAGAGTAATGCAAAGAATGGGAATATATAAAAAAGCACCAAGTAAGAAAAAACAATATGAGCCAAAACCATATCAACAAATGACTCATCCAGGGGAGAAAATACAAATAGATGTAAAATATGTACCCAAAAAATGTATGTCAAAGGAATTACAAGAATTAGATGAGAAATATTATCAATATACAGCAATAGATGAATATACAAGACAAAGGGTATTATGGGCAAGTAAAGAACGTAGTACATATGCATCTACAGAATTTTTAGAAAAAGTACGAAAGAAATTCAAATATAAAATAGAGTGTATACAAACAGATAATGGATTTGAATTCACAAATAGATTAAATGCACATAAAGCGAAAGATGAAACAATGTTTGAGAAGAAATTAAAAGAATTAGGAATAGAGCACAAACTAATAAAACCGAGGACGCCAAGGCATAATGGGAAAGTAGAAAGAAGCCATAGAAAAGATCAAGAAAGATTTTATTATAAGAAGATATTTGTAAGTTTTGAAGACTTTAAAGAAAAGTTAAGACATTGGGAAAGAGAATATAATAATTTTCCAATGAAGCCATTAGGATGGAAAAGCCCAAACGAAAAATATTTAGAGTTTCAAGCATTGTAGAGCTTAGATATCATAAAAGGTATTTCAAACACTATATTTATCAATAAAGTGTGACATATGTTTGACAAACCTACAACAAAAGCTAAAAAAATCCCAGAAATACTTTACATAAAAGGAAAAATATGCTATAATTATGTATAGAATGATAACTTTAAAAGGAGGATGTAAAATGAAGAAAAATATAGTTAATAACAAAAACCAAACAAACTTAATAATTAAAGTAGCGATTTGTTTTGCTTTATTATTAACCATATTTTTAGCAATACAAGGTAAAACAAGTAATTTTGCCGTAATGGCAGCCGATTCAAATAGTGTAAAATGCTATTTATCAGACATAGCATATATGGAGGGATCACATGCAGCAAGTGGACACTTAATTAAAACAGATAAAAATGACAGTGACAAAATGATAGAATTAAAATTAAACAATGATGAGTCACGAGTTTTTGTAAAGGGTGTAAGTGCATGGGCTTCATCAGAAGTTATATATGACTTGAGTAATTATAGCTATGATTATTTCATGGCATATTTAGGTGTTGATATTAGTGAGCAAAGCAACTACTTCAACACGGGTGTAAAATTCTCTATTTACACGTCTCAAAATAATAAAGACTGGGATTTAAAGCATGAAACTGGAACAATGTATGGTTGGAGCAATGCTGAACAAATTAATATTCCAATTACAGGTGCTAAATACTTAAAACTAGTTGCTAATAATAACAGTCCAAACTGGTGGGCAGAATGGTATGACGAAGCAGTTTATGCAGATGCAAAACTAGTTAAAGAAGGATATAAAGAGGAAGAAGATAATAGAAAAGTTGAATTTATCAAAACAGTTGAAGAATATGACCAAATTATAAAAGAACATGTTGCAAAAGGCGACGAAATAGAAGGCGATTTCGAATTAGCTTTACTACAAAGAGAATTTGTTAACAACGTAGGTTACCAAATTCTTCAAGACTTTGTAAAATGTAATGATGATTATAAAACAACAGTAGAATGGTTAATGTCAAGTTTAGAAAATATGCAATTATACATATATGGTGGAGAACCAGATGGAAACTATATTTCATCTTTACAAGCATTAACAAATCTATATACAAAACATAAAGCAGACTTAGATATCACAGAAAGAACAGTAAATGACACTGTAAAAGGTGAATTATATAAAAGAATGATGATTACACTTTCTTTAACACATTCAGCACAAGTTGCTTTATGGATGGACACAACAAGTCCTGAAAATCAATCAGACCCAGTTAAACGTTATGAAATATATAAGAAATTACTTGATGAAGAAGGTTTTGTAATTTCAAGAAATGAAGATAGGTCAATAAAATATGACTATACACCAATGTTTGAAAGTTTAAAAGTAGAGGAAATGCGTTATGTATTAAACAACATAATAGATGACGAAGAAATTGAATGGCTACATGACTATACACAATATTACATAGATGAGAATTCTAGCAAAAATAAAGAAGAAGAATATTTACAACCACACCACTATATGAAATATATATGGCCAGACTATGCAAGAGAAGAATTTCATGATCCAAATAAAAAGAACGATTGGGATCAAAAATACAGAAATCCATTTACAAAATACAATGTAACATACAGACCTGGAGTATATAAACTATGGATGAACATTGAAGGTGGAGCTGTGTGTGGAGGTATCTCTAAAATAGGTTCAAACATTCGTGGTGTTCATGGTGCTCCATCATCAGTAATAAGCCAACCAGGTCATGCTGCACTTATATATTACAGAAAAAATGCAGAAGGCAATGGCTATTGGACAATAGATAATGACGTTAGTGGTTGGGCACAATCAGGAAAAACAGAAAAACTATCTGTAAGAATGCCACTTGGTTGGGGTAGTGATGAATATGTAGATGGTTGGGCTGCAACATATATAGTTTTAGCACAAGAAGCTTTAAATCACTATGACAAATATACAGAATCAATGAGGAATGTATATCTAGCAAATACCTATGAAAATGATACTACAAAACAAGAAGAATTATATAGAAAAGCTATAAATATTCAAAGCTATAACATTGACGCATGGTATGGATTAATAAAACTATATGAAGCAGACGGAAACAAAAAAGATGAAGATTATTATAAACTAGCAACAGAAGTTGGAGAAAACTTAAAAGCATTTCCACTTCCAATGTATAATTTAACAAATGTAATTGGAAAAAATTTAGAAAGCAATGAATATAAATTCAAATTTACAATGTTACAAACAAACCTACTAACAGAAGGATCTGAACTACCAAATGAAAGAACAGACTTAGTTCTACAACCAGCAATAACAAGAACAGTTGCAAAATACTTGCTTGGACAAATGGATACAGAACTTGCAAAATTCTCATTTGACGGAGAAGACGCAGGAAAAATAGTCTTATCAGATAGATTTGACAATGTAGGTATTCAATGGGATTACATATTAACAGGAAAATCAAAGGAAGCAGAAGATTGGACTACAGTTACTTTTAATGCAGACAATGAGCATAAATGGAAACTAACTGATGATGAAATAAAAAGCATAACAGCTGAAAATGATATATATGTTCATATTGTTGGAACAAGTTATGATGATGCAAATTTATACAAAATAGATATAACAGAACAACAAAATCCAGACGTATATTTAAATGACTTGGAAAACCGTATAGTAGGAGTTTCATTAAACACAGAATGGAAATACAAAGACAGTAATGAATGGACTACTTATGAAAAAACTTCACCAGATTTAACAGGAAACAAAACAATACAAATTAGACAACCAGCAACTGGAACAAAGTTAACGAGTGAAATTAGGGAATATAAATTTACAACTGATAATCAAGACGAAAAAAGAAGATATGTACCAGTATCAAACTTATCAATATATAAAGTTTCATCAGAAGAACCAGGACACCAAGGTTCTGCAACAAATGCAATAGATGGAAATATCAATACTAGATGGCATTCAAACTGGTCTGGTAAAGATAATGAGAAATATATCATAATAAAAACAAATCAACCTATATATTTATCAGCAGTCGAATATGTTCCAGCAGGTGGAGGAAACGGTAGACTACTATCAGCAACAATATATGGAAGTATGAATGGTGAAAATTGGACTGAATTAGCTAAAGATGAAAACTTAACTTATGAAGGAACTAATTACAATGAATTAGCGTTTTCTGAAAATCCAAATAATACTAAAAAGTTTGAAATAGCTGATTCACAAGAAGTTCAATATATTAAAATAGTAGGAGATGAAACATCTTCAGCAGGTGGAGGAAGTTTCATTGCGGCAAGAATGTTCAACATTTATGAAGACGTTGTTAAAAATCCACACATAACGGCAGGTATTGCGTTTAGTACAGATAAACCAACAAATGGAAATGTTGAAGCAAGATTAGTAAGTTCAAGTGTAGAAATTGAAATAACAAACAATAATGGAAAAGATACTTACGAATTTACAGATAACGGAAAATTCACATTTGAATTTACAGATAAAGCAACACATAAAAAGAAAGGAACAGCAGAGGCAACAGTTGATTGGATAGATAGAGAAGCACCAACAGCTACTATTGAATATAGTACAACAGACCCAACATATGATGAAGTATTAGCAAGACTTGTTCCAAATGAAGAAGTAATAGTAACAAACAACCCTAGTAATGAAAATAATGAACAGGGTAAAGCATATATATTTAATAGAGATGGTAAGTTCACATATGAATTTGAAGATGCTGCTGGAAACAAAGGTACAGCGACAGCAGAGGTTACATGGATAAGGTCAACAACAAATCCTGACCAAAACAATCCAAATATGCCAGAGGACCCAGGTATTGAGGACCCACAACCAAGTGATCCAAACACACCAGGTGATGACAATCCACAACAAGGTGACCCAAGCACACCAGGTGATGACAATCCACAACAAGGT
>CAZASP010000087.1:0-5047 GCA_964487865.1 uncultured Clostridium sp.
TGTAAACTTGTGTCTGACGGGACACTAAGACGGTAAATCTAATTCCAAATAGAATTCTACTCCGTTTTCTAAGTTGACTACTCCATAGCTGTTACCGTAGTTACTCATGATAGCTTTTACAAACGATAGACCTATGCCTGTTCCTCCGTCTTCTCTGTTTCTTGATTCGTCTACTTTGTAAAAACGATTCCATATTCTTGTTAAGTCTTCTTCTTTGATGTTTTCTCCTGTGTTGAATATTTTTATTCTTACCTTGTTTTTTTCTTTGTTAATTTCGTTTTCTATTTTTATATATTTTTCTTTATTGACTTCTTCTGCATGTTTGATTGCATTTGTGATGTAGTTTGTGATTACTTGTTCAATGTAGAAGTCATCTGCAAATACTATAATTTCTTCTTGTGTATTAAATTGTGTTTTTATTTGCTTTTCTTCCAGCATTACTTGTGATTTTCGTATAACTTCTTTTTCTAGTTCTACTATATTGAATTCTTTGTTTTCGAATTCTCTTTTTCCATATTCTAGTTTCATTAATTCTAGTAATTGTTTTACTAGTCTATCCATTTTGTTTGTTTCATCTAAAATTACTTCTGCATAAAATTTTCTATTTTCATCATCTGTATTTACGTTTTCTAATAATCCTTCACTGTAGCCTTGTATTAATGCTATTGGCGTTTTTAGTTCATGTGATACATCAGATATAAAGCTTTTTCTCATTTCATCTATTTTTGATTTTTCTTCAATGTCTTTTTCTAATTCTATATTAGTATCTCTTAATTGTTTTATTGTTTTTTCTAGTTTATCTGACATTGTGTTTATACTTTTTCCTAAATTGTTAATTTCATCATCTGCATCTGTTATTTGAAATTTATGGCTGAAATCTAAGTTAGACATTTTTTTTGCAATATCATTTAGTTCAGAAATTGGATCTCCGAATTTTCTTGAAATATATGATACTATTACTGCTGAAATTAATATCGTAAATCCTGCCATTAAATATAAAAAGTTATTAGATATTTTTACACTTTCTTCGATAGAGGTTATTGGTATTCTGATATATAGCAAATATCCATTATCTAGTATGGCTGATAATAAGATATAACTTATACCATTTTGGGTATCTGTTATTCTTTTAATTGTAAAATTTTTCGCATTTTCTATAACTACTTCTTCTTTTTCATGAAATCTATTTGGTATTTCATCCATTTGCCCTAAAGCATAAAAAAAGTCTTTATTAGATGTATACACATTAACATTTTGATTATCTTTTATTAAAATATCAAAATTATTGTTAATTGCTATTTTTTCTAATTGTTCTTCTAGATTTATATTTTGAGAATCTTTGTAATAATTATTAACAATTTCATATGCTTCTTTTAATGCTTTTGTTTTACTATACAAGTAAAATTGACCGAAGACAAAGTTATTTACCAGTATTAGAAATAAAATAATTAGCAAAATAACAAATGACAAAGTTATGAAAAGTCTTACTCTTACTGATTTTAGTGCGTTTTTGAACTTTTTCATTTACTTCTCCTTTTATTTAACTTCAAATTTGTAGCCAACGCCTCTCATTGTTTTTATGTATTTACCTTTTTTTCCTAATTTGTGTCTTATCTTTTTTATATGACTATCAATAGTTCTAGAATCACCATAATAATCATAATTCCAAACATTATTTAATATTTTATCTCTTGATAATGCAACATTTTCATTTTCTATTAAATATAATAAAAGTTCATATTCTCTTAGGCTTAATTCTATTGATTTTCCATCTACTTTTACTGTCCTACCTTCTTTATCAATTTCAATACCTGCATATTCTTTTATTTCTGCTGTATCTTTAGTAGTTCTTTTTAAAATTGCCTCCACTCTTGCAACTAATATTTTTGGACTGAATGGTTTAGAAATATATTCATCTACACCTAATTCAAAACCAAATAACTCATCTTGTTCTTCTCCTCTAGCCGTCAGCATTATAATAGGAACTTTAGAAGTTTGCCTAATTTGACGTAGCACAGACCATCCATCAAGTTTTGGCATCATAACATCTAATAAAATAATAGAAATTTTATTTTTGTTCTCTTCAAAAACTTCTAAAGCTTTTTCTCCATCTTCTGCTTCCAAGATTGAATATCCTTTTGCTTTTAAAAAATCTTTGATTAATTTTCTCATTCTTTGTTCATCATCTACTACTAAAATACAATTATTTGGCATTTTTCTCTTCCCTTTCTGTTTTTATAATACATATTATATAATTTAGCTTTAAATAATTATATTTTTCATAACTGCGTAAGCGACCAAACGGAGCGAAAGCGAAGTGCGATTGGAGCAACTTACATACAATTTTTTAAAATTGGAAGTTGCGACACACAAAGTTATGATAAAATATAATTATTTAAAGCTAGAATATTATTATAAATATTATATAAATAATTTGTGTCTATTTTGTGAAAAAACTTTGTGTTTTAGCAAAATTGAGCATATAATCAAAGACTATATGCCCAATTTTTAATTTTTTACAAAAACAGTTTTCGTATCATATGCTAATTCTATATTTTCTTCTTTTAAAATCTTCATAATTTTATAATTAATATCTTCTCTTTCTGCTAAATAACTCGGATAATCTACAGAATCAGTATAACTACAAATCAGCACATTTAATCCATTGTCAGTAATCGTGTCAAATTTAACAATTATTGAATCGTCAACTATTGCATCTCTTTCTTGCAACATTTTTTCTACTTTTTCTTTAAATTCTTCTAGTTTTTCTATTGGAGTGTTTAGTTCAATACATAAATTAGTACGATATCTTCTTTTTTCCATCTTACTCCAATTAATAATAGATGAGTTAGAAATAATTGAGTTTGGGATATTTACTAAAGAATTTTCAAAAGTTCTAACTCTTGTACTTCTAAATGTAATATCCTCAACGGTTCCTTCAAATGAATCCATTTGAATCCAGTCACCTACAACGAATGGCTTGTCAAGAAAAATTACTAATCCTCCAAATAGGTTTTTTGCAGTATCTTGTGCTGCTAAAGTTACTATAACTCCACTTATTCCTAATCCTGCAACTAAACCATTTAAATTAACTCCCAATGTAGTTATAACAATAAATGCAGCAATTAAGTAAATGACAATTCGAATAACTTTTAGGATAAAGTCAAACATTGAGTCTTCTACATTTGGGTTAGTCTTCTCTTTTATTTTCTTGTATAGTGAAGACTTTGGTGTAAAACTTTCTGCTAGTCCCTTTGCGAATGCAAGTGTACTGACTATTATAAATCCTTTATCCACAACTTTCATTACATTGTCTGATAATTTTAATGGTATTTTTAAGAATAAAATTGCTAGGTAAAATCCTAATAGGATAAAGAATGCTCTTAATGGTTTATAAAAAGCACTTTCTTTTACTTTTTTAGCTTCTTTTTCTTTTATTTTAAACATTCTAATAATGATATATGCTATGATGGAACTAAAAATTCTAAAAAATAAAATTATCCCAATAGCTATTAAAATATCTATTATTTGAACAGTATTAATGCTTTCCAAAAAATTTGAAATTTGTTCCATTTTCTCCTCCGTAATTTTATCCCATGTAATCTCTTAACTTTTTACTTCTACTAGGATGCCTTAATTTTCTTAAAGCTTTTGCTTCAATTTGTCTAATTCTTTCACGTGTTACTTCAAATTCTCGTCCTACTTCTTCTAGTGTTCTTGCTTTTCCATCTTCTAGACCAAATCTTAATTTTAATACTTTTGCTTCTCTTGGTGTTAGAGTGTTCATAACATCTTCTAATTGTTCTTTTAGTAATGTATATGCTGCAGAATCATGTGGAGCTGGACTATCATCATCTTGTATAAAATCACCTAAATGACTGTCATCTTCTTCTCCTATTGGTGTTTCCAAAGATACTGGGTCTTGTGCAATTTTTTGAATTTCCATTACTTTTTCTATTGGAATTTCCATTTCTTCTGCAATTTCTTCTTGGGTTGGTTCTCTTCCTAATTGTTGTAATAAGTGTCTTGAAGTTCTGATTAATTTATTAATAGTTTCTACCATATGAACTGGAATACGAATTGTTCTTGCTTGGTCAGCTATTGCTCTTGTTATAGCTTGTCTAATCCACCAAGTAGCATAGGTACTAAATTTAAAACCTTTTGTATAGTCAAATTTTTCAACAGCTTTTATTAATCCCATATTTCCTTCTTGAATTAAATCTAAAAATAACATTCCTCTTCCTACATATTTTTTTGCTATACTAACTACTAGTCTTAGGTTTGACTCTGCTAGTTGTTGTTTTGCTGCTTCATCACCATCAAGTATTCTCTTTGCTAAATCTAATTCTTGGTCAAATGTTAAAAGTGGAATTCTACCAATTTCTCTTAAATACATTCTAACAGGGTCATCAACATTAATTCCTTCATAATTTGTGTCATCTGTTATTTCATCTAGTTTTAAGTCTTCAACTTCTTTTAAATCTTCAATGTCTGGTTCTTCTTCTAAGTCATCTGTTAATAAGTCGACACCTAATTCTTCAAAGGCATCAAAAACTTGGTCAATTTGCTCTGGATTTACGTCATCTAATTCTGTAGCTAAATCTCCATATGTAATTTGACCTTTCTCTTTTGCTTTCCTTAGAATACTATTTACTTTTTCTTCTTTTATTTTGTCATCTATTTCTTTTTGTTCAGTTGGTTCTATTTTATTTTCTTCTGCTTCTTGTTCTTCTAATATTTCTTCTTTTGGCTCTTCTGCATCTTGTTTTTCAATTGTTTCTTCTTCTTTTGATAACTCTTCTTCTTGATTTTCTTTTGATTTATTTTCTTTGCTTTTCTTATCTCTTATTATTTTTTTTGTTTCTTCTGCTACTTCTGTAATTTTTTTTGATTTTGCTCTTTTAGTTTCATTTTCTTCTTTTTTAACTTGCTCTTTTTTGGTTGGCTCTTTTTTATTCTCTTGCTTTTTGCTTTCTGCTTTTTTTAGTTGTTCTTTTTTTGTTTCTTGTTTTTTGCTTTCTGCTTTTTTTGGTTGTCCTTTTTTTGT
>CAZASP010000088.1:0-4986 GCA_964487865.1 uncultured Clostridium sp.
TTTTTAAAAATTATCATAAGAAGTTTAAAGTTTACACAAACTTTCCGGTATTCTCCAGAATTTCAATTTTTATGTTGAAATTTGTCATTTTTTGCCTTGTTTGGAGGCGACGGCGTAGATATTTACAACTCGTCAGTTCTCCTCACAATTAATACAAATATCAATCTATTTATTAAAACATATCATACCTTCCTATAAAATGCAATACAAGTAAAGAATCTTTAAAGAATATTTTTTCAAAAAGTTTTATATCATTTTAAGTCCTTTCCCATTACTTCATTATGATAATATGTGGTTTTGTCATAGTTTGCTTTGACTTCGGTATCTGTTAGACCTCTGTTATACAGTCTAAAGCATTTAGCTTTAAGTTTTCCCAAAGAAGCTAGATCTCCAGTATTTCCGTCTCCACCATGTTCCATAGCTCCAATAGTTAGTAATTTTGCTTGTGTCCCGTAAAAGTCTTCCATTAAGGTTTTATTTAAAGAACCTGTCAAGCTATTTTCTGTCGAACCGTTTTCATAGAACGTTTGCGTAAAAGTTTCTCCTTTTTTCTCAATTGATAAGGAATAGTAGTTGTCGTTACCATTAGTTTGTTTTATATTATATTTTTTCCAATGATGGATGCTTTCACTATAATCGAATGCATCCGACCTACCTTCATTTGCAATCCAAGGAAACATCAAACAAAAATAATTGTTGTTATTATAAAAGTTACCCCCAAAGGCAATAGCCCTACTTTCATCTGACGTATGGGAATCGTCTTTTTCCGTTATTTGAAAAATTCCGAAACTTCTCACAGCATCCCCATTTACACCATTGACGTCCGGATCACATTTATTTCCAAACGTATCTTTACCATAACTCTTATGGAACCCTTCTTTCATTTGTCCGTAGAACTCAAAAGTAAATCCATTTTCAAACCATTGCTCAATTTTTCCATTTTCTTTCAACTTCTTCAAATCTATTGTGATGTAGTCATTTTCTCCGTCAAATACAAATTCATTGTCAATTAAGCCATCTGTTTCATAATCAAAATTATTCAATTTTACTGCGTCTTTTCCTAGTCTTCCTTCTATGCCTTCTTTTGTGTTGGCAACTCCTTCATCTGTCATCGCAGAATCTAGATTTAGTATTATACTATCTTCTACTGCTATGGTGTCATGTATTGTTACTGAATGATATTTGCCTTCTTCTAATTTCTTTATTTCTCCTGTATCATAGTTTACTAGCCAACTATTTTTTAGGTCTCCAAAGCCAAAATCTTTTCCTTTTTCTAAAAAGTTCCAACCTGTTCCATGCCATTTACTATCCTCAGTTGTTTGTACCTCATGCCAATCATTCTGATGCTCTATACCTTTATTTAATAGTGCATCTCCTAATTTACTTCCTTCACCGTTTTCTGTGTTTTTTCCTAATTGGTAATTTGCAACCGACATTCCTATTGCTTCTTTTTCACTTGCACTTTCTGTTTTGTCTTTTGCCTCTCTTGCTCTTTTTAAAATGCCATTTTCTCCTGTTAACATCTGTATTGATATTCCTGCTAAGATTAACATTACTATTATTGTTACTACTAGTGCAATTAGCGTTATTCCTTTGTTCTTCTTCATATTTACTTATCCTTTCTTTCTTATTATTCCTTATATATTTTTAATTTTATTAAGGAATTCCTTAATAAATATATCATTGCTTTTTCATTTTTTCAATACTTTATTAAGGAATTTCTTAATTTTTTATTTGTAATTAAGTATTTCCTTAGTGGCTGGTCATTCTACTCTGATATAATTTTTATAGAAAAGAGGTGGAAGTATGCAACTTTCAGATGCTACAAGAAAAAGAATAAAACAGTTATTAAAACAAAATAATATGAAACTTTTTGATTTATCTAAAGCTGCCGGAGTATCTCTGCCTACAATATCTGATTTTTTGAAAAATGATACAAAAAATTTAAGAATGGATACTATGTTACACATTTGTGAAGGTTTTAATATAACTTTAAAGGATTTTTTTGATGATCCACTTTTTGATGAGGTTATATCTGAGTAAAAATAAATAGAGTAATATTTGAATTGAATATTACTCTATTCTTTATAAGTTAATAATCTATGCTTATTGTTTTTCATATTTAATTACATTTCTTATTCTATTTAATTTTTTCAAACCTATTATATTATTTTCTTTTAATCAATCTTCCTTATAATTATTATCTTTCTTTTCTTGTTGTTGTATTTCAAATATTGCTTTTTGGTTTTCAATTTCTGCTCTTAGTTCTTCTTCTGTTGGCAAATATGTTTTATATTTCGTAGCAAACAATTGCTCATTTCCATGTAACACAGAATATCTTGCTACATCTGCATCTGTATCAGAGCAAAGTAAAATTCCTATTGTTGGGTTATCATCCTTAGACTTTTTTAGTTCGTCATACATTCTTACATACATGTCCATTTGACCTATATCTTGATGTGTTACTTGAGTGGTTTTTAAGTCTATCAATACAAAGCATTTTAGAATATAATTATAAAACACTAAATCTATGTAGTAATCTCCCTTTTCTGTATGAATATGTTGCTGTCTTTCCACGAAGGCATAACCTTTTCCAAGTTCCATTAAAAATTTTTGTAAATTATTTATAATACTAGTTTCTAGTTCTGTTTCTGTATAAGAATCTTCTAACGAAAAACCTAAAAATTCTGCTATTACAGGATTTTTTACAAATTCTAATTTGTTCATTAAATAATGAGCTTTATTTTTTTCTTTCATTTCTTGAATTACAGGCTCTTTAACTTGTGATTTTAATAATCTGTAATAATATTGTGAAGAAATATTTCTTTGCAATGTTCTTACACTCCAAGTTTGTTCAGCAGTCTCTTTTTCATACCATTGTCTTGCTTTTTCATCTTCTATTTGTAATAAAGTTCTATAATGACTCCATGAAAGTAATATATTAGATTTTGCACACACTGTGTTCAAAATGTTTGGAAATGTTTTGTAAAATTGTAAGAAATAATATAAATTTCTAGCATCAAACCCTTTGCCATATTCTTTTTTTAATTCTTTTGATAATTTTTTCAATATTTCTGTTCCATAATCTGCTCTATTTTTACCTTTTAATTCTTCTTCTGCTATTCTATATCCAATAAACCAATTTCTTTCTACTAAAGCTATATTTACTGATTGATAAGCATAATTCCTTGCTGACTCAATAATAGAACATACATCTTCTAATACATTATCTGTTTTTGGTTTTATAATATTAGTTGGGGTGATAAAACTCCAACTATTTTTAAGCAAAAAAATAGTGCATTTATCAAAAATACCTGATAAAATATTTTTGTCTAGAAAATATTAAAGGAGGTATTGATAAATGCAACATAATTTTATCAGAAATTTATTAGATTTAAAAGGGGTTATCATAAAAAAAGTGAGGTACAAGAAAAATTTTGTTAAAATTCATATAGAATTGCCTGTTAGAGAACAAACTTGTCCTCACTGCAAAGCAAAAACAACAAAAATTAAAGACTATAGAACTCAAATTATTAAAGATATTCCTATTCGTTTTAAAACTACTTTTCTATCTTACAGAAAGCGAAGATATCAATGTAAGAAGTGTGGAAAAACTTTCTACGAAAAAGTTAACTTTTTACCTAAAAGAGCAAGAAAAACAATTAGAGTAACTGAATTTATTGTAGACAGATTAAAATCAAAACAATCTATGAAAGATATTGCAAAAGATGCTAACGTTTCAGTAAATACTGTCTCTAGACTATTACCTGCATTAGCAACTACTGCTAAACAGTTCCCAGAAGTTCTGTGTATAGATGAATTTAAGGGTAACATAGGTTATTTTAAGTATCAAGTTTCTTTAATGGATGGTAAAACAAGAAAACCTATTGACATTATTGAATGTAGATATAAAAGTCATCTTTTTGATTACTTTAATAAATTTACACTTAAACAACGTGAAAGGGTTAAATATGTGATAATTGATCTATGGAAACCATATAAAGACTTAGCTACAATATATTTTCCAAATGCAATAATAGTAGCAGACAAGTTTCACTTTGTTAGATATGCTACTGAATCTGTAGATACAGTCAGAAAACAAGTACAAAGCAAATTGCCTAGAAGTGAAAGAAAATACTTTAAACATTCTAGAAAATTATTACTTTCAAGATATGAAAACTTAAAAACAAAAAAACAAAAAGAAGAACTAAACTATATATTAATCAATTATTCAGAAGATTTAAGGACAGCATATAGAGAAAAGGAAGAATTACTCAACATTATTCAAATGACAGATACAGAGAAAGCAATAAACGATTTAAACCAATGGATAACTAGAAATTTATCATCACATATACCTGCATTAAAAAGTTGTTCAAAAACATATTTTAATTGGTCAAAAGAAATTAAAAATGCTCTTAAAGTACCTTATTCAAATGGACCAATGGAAGGATACAATAACAAAATCAAGACATTAAAAAGAGTCGCTTTTGGATTTAGAAATTTTACACATTTTAAAGCAAGAATATTATTAATGTCAAGTTAAAAATATAATTAATATAATTTACCAGTTATTACTAATTATTATTATTGGTCTATTTAGGTTACCTAAAAAAGAGGATTTTGTGCATTTTTAGCCTAAAATTTTTGACCAATTAAAAAAGCTGAGATATAAATACTTTTCAGGTATTTTACCCCAACTATTGACATAGAGCCTAAAAAAAATACCATCCTTTTTTAGAATGATATTTGTATCTTCTTTTCTATATATAAAAAGTTCGAACAGAAGCGTCGTTGGAGGCGTTGGGCGGATTCGAACCGCCGAATCAGAGTTTTGCAGACTCGTGCCTTACCACTTGGCTACAACGCCATATAAATAATTTTGAGCGGGAAATGAGGCTCAAACCCGCGACCTCTGTCTTGGCAAATGACTGCCAAATTGTTTATTTAACAGTAAATAATACTATTTAGCATTAACTTATACCT
>CAZASP010000089.1:0-4979 GCA_964487865.1 uncultured Clostridium sp.
TGAATATGATATGTTAATGGTAGAATTAAGAAACTTAGAAAAACAATTTCCAGAGTTTAAATCCAAAGATTCTTTAACACAAAAAGTAGGTGGAACTGTAAAAGAGGGATTTAAAAAAGTAACACATGAAGTGCCATTACAAAGTTTGCAAGATGTTTTTAGCATTGATGAAGTAAAAGAGTTTGTAATAAAAACAGAACAAAAAGCACAAGAAAATAAAATAAAGCAAGTAAAATATGTAGTAGAAACTAAAATAGATGGATTATCAGCAGCGTTAGAATATAAAAGTGGAATTTTTGTAAGAGGAGCAACTAGAGGAAATGGACTAGTTGGAGAAGATGTTACAGAAAATTTGAAAACGGTAAAAACTATACCTATGAAGCTAAAAGATAATATTGACATCACTGTTCGTGGCGAAGTTTTTATATCAAAACAAGATTTTGAAAAAATGAACCAAGAAAGAGAAGAAAACGAAGAAGAATTATTTGCAAATGCAAGAAATGCAGCTGCAGGTTCTTTAAGACAATTAGATAGTAAAATAACTCAAAAAAGGCCATTAGATATTTATATTTTTAATGTCCAAAAAATAGAAGGAAAAGAATTCAATTCTCATTATGAGGAATTAGAATACTTAAATGAATTAGGATTTAATGTAAATCCTGTACGTATTTATTGTAAAAATATAAAAGAAATAGAAAAAGCAATTCAAAAAATTGGAGATGAAAGAGAAAAATTAACATTTGGAATTGATGGTGCTGTTGTAAAAGTAGATAATTTAAGATTTAGAGAAATTTTAGGTTCAACAGCTAAAACTCCTAGATGGGCTATAGCTTATAAATATCCACCAGAGAAAAAAGAAACTAAATTAAAAGATATTGTATGTCAAGTTGGAAGAACACGGAGTTATTACACCAATGGCTATATTAGAACCAGTAAAAGTAGCAGGTTCAATAATTTCTAAAACAACATTACACAATGAAGATTTTATTCAAGAAAAGGAATTAAAAATTGGAGATACAGTTGTAATACAAAAAGCTGGAGATGTTATTCCTGAAATTGTAGAAGTTAAAAAAGATAAAAGAAATGGGGAAGAAATTGAATTTTCAATGCCTGATACATGTCCAGTATGTGGAGCACCAGCAGTTAGAGAAGAAGGAGAAGCAGCTATAAGATGTACAGGCATTGAATGTCCAGCAAAATTATTTAGAAATTTAGTACACTTTGCATCAAAAGAAGCAATGGATATTGACGGGTTAGGAGAAAATATTATACAACAATTACTAGATAAAAAACTTATCAATAACATAGCAGATATATATACTTTGCAATTTGAAGATATTGCTTCTCTAAAAAAGAATGGTAAAAAATTTGCACAAAATCTAGTAGACAGCATTAACAAAAGTAAAGAAAATGATTTATATAGATTAATTACAGCATTAGGAATACGCCATGTAGGTAATAAGGCATCTAAATTATTAGCAAGAAAATATAAAAATATTGACAACTTAATGAATGCACAGTATGATGACTTAAGTATGATTAATGATATAGGTCCAATAGTAGCAAATAGCATACGAGAATTTTTCTTACAAGATCAAACAATAGATTTAATTCAAAAGCTAAAACAAGCAGGAGTTAACACAATAGCAAAAGAGGAAGAAAATATAGATAATAGATTTGAAGGAAAAACTTTTGTGCTAACTGGAACACTAGAAGAATATACAAGAGGAGAAGCAAGCAATATAATAGAAAAATTTGGAGGAAAAACATCTAGTACTGTATCTAAAAAAACAGATTATGTATTAGCAGGAGAAGAAGCAGGAAGTAAACTAACAAAAGCACAAAATTTAGGAGTTACAATTATAAATGAAGAACAATTTAAAGAAATGACTTCTTTATAAACAGAGTGAAACAAGGAGGAAATAAGGCAGATGGAGGACTATACATTTGAAAAAATGTGGGAAGACTTAAAAAATGGATATCAAATTTTTTATACTTATGTAGGGAATAGATATTTACTTTTTAAAACAGCAGAAAATTGTTATACACAAAAGTTACTTTCAGATAGCAAAAAAAATCCACAACCAAAAATGTTGATGCTTACTTTAAAGAGAGTAAAAGAGATGTTTCCATACATGGAAGATATAGAATATAAAATGATGATGTAAAGGAGAATGGATATGGCTACAATTATAGATGGAAAGGCTTTAGCAAAAAAGATTAGAGAAAGTTTAAAAATAGAATGTGATGAACTAAAGAAAAAAAATATAAATCCTAAATTAGCTGTAATTATGGTGGGTGATAATCCAGCTTCTAAGGTATATCTAAAAAACAAAAGTAAAGCTTGTAAAGAAATTGGAATAGAATATGAGGAATATCTTTTAGAAGATACAATAACACAACAAGAATTAAATGAACTAATTAAAAAATTAAATAATAACAGCGAAATTAATGGAATTCTTTTACAAAGTCCAATACCAAATCATTTAGATATTAATCAAGCATTTAAAGCTATTACTTATAGAAAAGATGTTGATGGATTTACGCCATCTAGTGTAGGAAAATTAACAATAGGAGAAGACACATTTATTTCTTGCACGCCATATGGAGTTATGAAAATGTTAGAGGAATATAACATTGACTTAACAGGCAAAGATGTGGTAATATTAGGAAGAAGCAACATAGTAGGAAAACCACTTATACAATGCTGTTTACAAAAAAATGCAACAGTAACAGTTTGCCACTCTAAAACAAAGAATATAAAAGAACATACAAAAAAAGCAGACGTTGTAATTGCTGCAATAGGACAAGCAAAATTTGTAACAGCTGATATGATAAAAGAAAATGCAGTTGTAATTGATGTTGGAATTAATAGAACAGAAGAAGGAAAACTTGTAGGGGATGTTGATTTTGAACAAGTAGAAAAAAAAGCAAGCTATATTACACCGGTTCCTGGTGGAGTAGGACCAATGACAATAGCTATGCTAATGAACAACGTAATTAAAGCAGCTAAAGAACAAAATGACGAAAATTCTACTTTCTAAATAAAAATAGTTTATAAAAATGTTGGGGGCATTATTAGTTAATGTCCCTTTTTGCTACGTAAAACATAACAAGGAGGAAATAAATATAATAAATTTAGAAGAAAAAAAATATTGGGTTTGGCTATCTTTAATACCAAACTTAGGAAGCAAGAAAAAAGAAAAGTTACTAAAAATATATAAAAATCCGAAAACAATATATAAATTAAAAGAATACGAACTAAGTAAAATAGACGGAATAGGTAAGCAAACTATAAAAAATTTGTTAGATACAAATATAAAATCAAATGTTGAAAGACATATAGAATATATGCTTAAAAATGATATTGATATCATTTCTATTAATGATAATGAATATCCTAGCATTTTAAAAGAAATTTATGATCCACCAATTAGTCTATACATAATGGGTAACACAAGCATTTTAAATCAAAAATCTATAGCTATTGTGGGCTGTAGAGAGGCAACTGAATATGGGAAAAGTGCTACTAAATACTTTTCATATAATCTTGCAAAAGAAGGAATTAATATAATAAGTGGTTTAGCCAAAGGTGTGGATAGTTATGCACATATAGGCACTATTTGTGCACAAAATGAGTGCAAAAATGAAGATAATTCAGTAAACTGTGGAAAAACAATAGCTATATTAGGTTGTGGATTGGATTTAATTTATCCAAAAGAAAATGAATTTTTAGCAAAAGAAATAATAAAAAAAGAAGGAGCAATTTTATCTGAATATCCGCTTGGCACAAAGCCTGATAGAATGAACTTTCCAGCAAGAAATAGAATAATTAGTGGAATGAGCAAAGGAGTTCTAGTAGTAGAAGCTAAAGAAAAAAGTGGTACTTTGATTACAGTAGATTTTGCTCTGGAACAGGGAAGAGATGTTTTTGTAGTGCCAGGTAATATTAATTCAGCAAATTCTGTTGGAACTAATAGATTGATTCAACAAGGTGCTAAATTGGTAACGAACTACAACGAAATTTTTTGGGAAAAGTATTGACTTTTGTAGCAAAATAGTTTATACTTTTACTTGTGCTAAATACTAGGAAAGATGCTCCCTTAGCTCAGTTGGTCAGAGCAACCGGCTCATAACCGGTTGGTCCAAGGTTCGAATCCTTGAAGGTGCACCATTTTTTATTTTATAAAGATAAGGGTAGGTGGCCGAGTGGTTAAAGGCGGCAGACTGTAAATCTGTTCTCATTTGAGTACGATGGTTCGAATCCATCCCTGCCCACCAACGACGTATCTGTTCGAACTTTTAGAACAGATAGATGGTACAAAATCAATCAGAATTAATCTGGTTGATTTTTATTGTGCAAGTAAAATGAGGTAAGTGGGTTAATTTGTTAGGACATACTTCTATACAACGCATACAAGTAATTGTTCTATATCCATTTCATCAGGTCTTCCTGTTGCATATTGAGGCATCATAGAATGCTCTGCTATTGCAGTTATAGCTACTTTATATCTTATACAAATTTCTTTATACATTCACAATTTTCTGTAGTTTCTATTCAACAACGTTTATTGTACTATTTATCATACCCATCCAACAACTATATGGAATACTACCTACTTCATTTGGTGTAAACTCTACTATATTATCTCCTTCTTGCAATTTAATATCAATATCAAATTTTGGAATAACTACCTCCCCATTGCAACCATTTAATTTTCCTTCTGGTACATATATATTCCATTTTACAGGTATGCCTTTTCTAATAGTTATTGCTTCATATTCTCCATAATCAATTTCTGTAGTAATTTCTTGGTGATCTTGAACTAATGTTGCCATATTATTATCATTATTTGAAGATGAATTTACTATATTTATTCCAGACAAACTTAATCCATTCTTTAACATAACAAGTCCTAAAATGAATATAATAATAGCAGAAACTGTTAACATTTTACTTGCAAACTTTTTATTCAATT
>CAZASP010000090.1:0-4974 GCA_964487865.1 uncultured Clostridium sp.
CACCTCCTTGGTGTCCTCCTTCACCTGTTGGATTATATAAAGTCACAAGAAGAACTACTTGTGGGTTTTCAATTGGTGCTACTCCTAAAAATGAGGTTACAAACTTATTTGTATTAACACCATCTTCTGATGTACCTGTCTTACCACCAATTCTGTATCCTGCTACTTTAGCATTTTTACCAGTACCCTCAGATACAACAGATTCCATCATACTTAAAACTTTTTCAGACGTTTCTTTAGATATAACCTCTCCATTTGTTTTAACTGGTACATCTTGAATTTCATTTGTCTGACTATTAATAATTTGCTTTACGACCCTTGGTTGTATGCTTGTTCCTCCATTTGCAATAGAAGACACTGCTGTCACTAGCTGAATTGGTGTAATTTCAAATCTCTGTCCAAAACTTATAGTAGCTAATTCTACTGGACCTGCCTTTTCTTCTGCTAAAAATATACTATTTGCTTCTCCTGGTAAATCTATTCCTGTTTTTTCTAATAATCTAAATTTTTTTAGATAACTATAATATTTTTGAACTCCTAACTTTTGTCCTAATCCAACAAAAACAGGATTACAAGAGTTCATTAATGCTAATCTTAAGCTTTCTGAACCATGAGGCTTATAATATCTCCAACATTTAATTCTAACACCTGCTACTTCAATTGAACCTGTGCAAGTAAACTGTCCATCTTCATCTATGTCTGTTACAAGACCCTCTTCTATAGAAGCAGAGGCTGTTACTAATTTAAAAACTGAACCTGGCTCATAAGTATCAGCTATAGCTTTATTTCTCCAAACAGCTTGTAAATTTTTTGTTTTTTCTGCTTGGTCTAAACTGTCCCATATTTGTTTTAATTCGTCTGTATATGCTTCATAAGGTGTGTTTAAATTATAATTGGGATATGTTGCCATTGCTAAAATATCTCCATTTTGTGGATTCATTACTACAACATTTCCGCCATCTGTACAAACGTTATCAATACATGCTTCTGCTAAATATTTTTCTACAATTGATTGTATACTTAAATCAATTGTTAGAACTAAATTATTTCCATCAACGGCAGATACGTAATTTTCTCCCTCATCACCAATTTCTCCACCTTTTGCATCTGTATGTCTTTGTATTGCTCCTTGTGTTCCTTTTAGTTGTTCATCATATTTTGCTTCAATTCCATCTAAACCTTGATTATCACTTCCACAAAAACCTATAATTTGTGATGCAAGCGTACTATATGGATAATACCTTTTTGTATCTTCATCAATATTGATTCCTGATGTTATTCCGTTTTCTTGCATCCATACTCTTAACTTATCTGTTTTTTCTTTTTCTACTTTTTTAACAATAGTTTCAATTGAACTTCTTTTACTAACTTTTTTTAGTGTTTTTTCATAATCTACTTCAAATATCTCAGATAGAATTTTAGCTACTTTTTCTTTATTTTCCTTAGCTATATTACCAGGATTTACGGTTACTGTTTCAACTGTACTACTAACTGCTAAAATATTTTTACCAGTTGCATCATATATAGTACCTCTTTTAGGATTAATATTTCTATCTAAAGTCTGTTGTTGGTAAGCCATGCTAGAGAGTTCTCCACCTTGTATAAATTGAATAAATCCAATTCTTCCTATTAAACATATAATAATAATAAAAGCAATAAAAAGTGTATTTCTCATTTTCTTTTTACTTGAAAGTTTTATTGGTATCATAAAAAATCCTCCTAATTTATTCTATTAGAAGGATTTTTATTTATTCAAAAATTAAGTATTTTATCTATTAATTTCTGAAACCAATTCTTTTCACTTTCTTTAACTACTTCTTCAGAAGCCGATTCTACATAATCTTTTTTTGGTAATGCTATATATACTGTTTGTTTGTTTGTTAACTTCTGCATTCCTAATTTTTCTTTTGCTAGTTTTTCTATAGTGTTTAAATTTAAACTGTTTTCTATACTAACTTTTAATTGTTCATTTTCTTTTTGTATAGAAGATAATTCTCTTTTTAATGTTTGTACTTGGTTGAATTTTTCATTTATTTGTGAGTTTCTGTAACTTATGGTTAATAGTAGTATAAATATGCCTATAACTAGTAATGTTAATTTAATTTGTTTCTTTTTTTGTGCTTTTGATACTTGTACATCTTGTCTTGGTAAATCTTCTACTACTTTTAATTTCTTTTTTGTATTTTGTTTTTTCTTTGGTTGATTAGGTTGTAGTTTTCGTGGGCTAGTTTCATATTCGTATCTACTTTTTGCCATAAGTTACTCACCTCCCTTTTTCTATCGTTTTTCAAAAATTCTTAGTTTTGCACTTTTGCTTCGTGAATTTATTTTTAATTCTTTGTCTGTAGCTGTAATAGGCTTTTTCGTTATAATCTGACCGAGTGATTTTGCACCACATACACAATATGGTAAATCACTAGGACAAGTACACTTTCCTTTCGCTTCTATAAAAGCATTCTTAACAATTCTATCTTCTAAGGAATGAAATGTAATTACACATAGCCTTCCATTTTCTTTTAAACATTCTATACAATCTTGTATTGTGCTATATAGTGGTTTTAACTCATCGTTTACTTCAATTCTGATTGCTTGAAAAGTTCTTTTTGCTGGATGTCCATCTTTTTGTTTTGCTTTTGGAATAGAAGCTTCTATAATTTGTGTTAATTCTTTAGTTGTTTTTATTGGTTTTTGTTCTCTTGCTTTGCAAATATTTCTAGCTATCTGCCTAGAGAATTTTTCCTCTCCATATTCATAAATTATTTTTGCAAGTTCTTGTTCTGAATATTGATTAATTACTATTTGTGCTGTTAATTCTTGCGTTGTATCCATCCTCATGTCAAGAGTATTTTCTCCTAAATAACTAAACCCTCTATTTCTTTCATCTAATTGATAAGAAGAAACACCTAAATCTAGTAATATTCCGGTCTACTTTTTCTATTTCTAATTGTTTTAAAATGTTTTTTATATTATCATGATTATCGTTTATGTATATAATGTTTGAAAATTCTTTCAGATTTTCTTTTGCAACATTTAATGCTTGTTTATCTCTATCAATTCCAATTAGCTTCCCTTTGCTTGATAACTTTTTCGCAATTTCTTTGCTGTGTCCAGCACCTCCCAATGTACCATCTACATAGATTCCATCTGCTTTTATTTTCAAACCTTCTATACATTCATCTAACATGACTGGTATATGTTTGAATTTCATTTAACACCTCTAATTTTAATTCTTATATAAACATGCTAAATAAAAATGTGAATCACATTTGATAAAAAAGCTGGTAATTTTCCCAAAACTACCAGCTGACCTCTTTATTTGTTTTTATCTTTTGGTTTTTTAAATTTTCTTAAGTTAAAACCTTCTTCTGTTTATTATTACTTTTTTCCGAGGTGTTCTAAAATCTTTTGAAACTTATAATTTTATCTTTTGTATTTTTGTCTTTTGTACCTTTAAACTTTTTCTTTGGTAGTTTTTTTCTTTTGTAATGTTGTCTTTTGTATTTTATATAAACTTTTGCAAGTTATATACCTAACATAGTCATGTTTTCAGCAATTTCATCTGCTGAAATAGTTTCATCACAATTTTGCCATGTTTCTTTATCCCAGATTTCAAGTCTAGTTCCTACTCCTATAATGACAGCTTCTTTTTCTAATTTAGCAGTTAGTCTTAAGTTATTTGGTATTAAAAATCTTCCTTGTTTATCTATTTCACATTCTGTTGCCCCAGATAAGAAAAATCTAACAAAATTTCTAGCATTTTTGTCTGAAAGTGGTAGTGCTTTTAATTTGGTTTCAAAGTTTAACCACTCATTTTGTGAAAACGCAAATAAACATCCATCTAACCCTTTTGTTACGATGAACTTCTCTCCCATGTCTATTCTGAGTTTTGCCGGCATAATCAATCTGCCCTTTGCATCAATGGAATGCTCGTATTCACCAATTAGCAATTAATGCTCACCCCTTTTTCACCACTTTGTTCCACTTTTCTCCACTTCAACTAAATTTTAATATAATTTTTTATATTTTGCAAGCCTTTTTTGAAAATTTTTTATTTTTTTTATTGTTCAATAGTTAATCATAAATTATATACAAAAAATATATTAAACTTTTATATTAGAAAATAAGTGTGACTAGTAACTTTTATTGAACAACTAGTATTATTGCTATTATTTTTTCTTATTAATAGTTCGTTCTTTTTTAAACTTCAACTTGTTATACTTTTTATATAAGATATAGGGAGGAAATCTTATGAATAATCAAGAAAAAGTTTTAAGAAAAAACATTGGGAAGAAAATTAAGTTAGCTAGATCTAAAGCAGAATACACTCAAGAACAATTAGCTGAAAAACTATCTCTATCTCCAAGATACATTAGTCAATTAGAAAGAGGCATAGCTTTTGGAAGTGCTACTACAATTATTAATGTTTGTAAAGTTCTTAATATTAATTCTGATTTTTTATTTAATGATTTAATAAACAACAAAACACCTATTCCTAATAATATTATTGATGACAAATTTTTGGAGAACTATTTGAAACTAAATGATTATAATAAAGCGGTTATATCTGCATTTATAGCTGAATTAATTAAACTTCAAAATAAAAAAGGAAATAAGAAAAATGCCTAGAGTTATTACACTTTAGGCATTAATTAATTGTTGTACTTGTTGGACCAGTACCTACCACCGCTTCTTGTAGAGATCTCCATGTGTTACATCCTACAATCCCATCAACAGCTAAACCTCTTGATCTTTGATAGCTAATTACCGCATTTTGAGTACCACTACCAAAAATTCCATCTAATCCACCTGTTCTAAATCCTAATGTATTTAAATCATCTTGTGCAATTAACACATAATTGCTCACACTTCCTCTTTTTAAAGTTGGAAATCCACCTGTTGAACAAGCCGGTGTTCCGAAATCTTTTGTCAAAATGCACCCAAGTTGGTGTTAAAGAAATCGGTTCTACATAATAC
>CAZASP010000091.1:0-4949 GCA_964487865.1 uncultured Clostridium sp.
TTCTCCATAACGGACTAGTTAACTTCAATTTGATAAACTTGCCATTTTTCCTGTTTATATTAAAAGCTTTCTGCCTTCTATTTCTGTTTCATACGTTTTAAACATAAATCTTCCTTCCTTACCTAATTACTTAATTTGTTAAAAATTCGTTAAAAAGCCCATGCCAAAAAAAGCATTGGGCTTTGTTTTCTATTATTTTCTTAATCCTAATTTTTCAACTATTTCTCTATATCTATTAATGTCTTTTTTAGCTAAATAGTTTAATAGATTTCTTCTTTTTCCTACCATTTTTAAAAGACCTCTTCTTGAGTGATTGTCTTTTTTATGAATTTTTAGATGTTCTGTTAATTCATTAATTCTTTGTGTTAAAAGAGCAATTTGTACTTCTGGTGAACCAGTATCGTTTTCATCTCTTTTGTAAGTATTAATGACTTCTTGTTTTGTTTCTTTTGTCATTATTTACACCTCCTAAATATTGTTTTTCCTTAAACCTAGCCTAAAGTTTTAGGTGTTTTTTCTTAAAGCCAAGTAAAAGGTATGTCTTTTTGACATACACATTATACTATATACTAAAACAAATTTCAAGATGTTTTTGGTGTTTTTTTACATTTTAGAATTTTCATTTATTGCAATTTTTTTGTAATTTTATGAAAAATTGTTGTATATTTTGAATTTTATGATATAATATTATGGTAAAAGAAATAGATGGGAGTGTATAGCAAAATGAAAAGAAAAATTTTTATAGGATTATTTCTAACTCTTATTTTAATTGCCAATTTTTCTTTTGCTTCTTATAGTGACGTTACTATGAGTGTAGTAGAAGAACCTGTTTGTACAATTGAAATAGGTGAAAATTCAAAATTCGAAAAGCAACTAATCAAAAAGGATTTAATTAATAAAGAAATAACCATACAATTACAAGTAACTAATGAAGAAACTTTACAACAAGCTACTGGTGAAATTATGTTGGTATTAGATACTTCTAAAAGTATGAATAGTGAAATTTCAGCAGGAAAAACAAGAAAAGATGCAACTTTTGAATCTGCTAAAATTTTAGTAAATAAACTTTTACAAGATAATGATCAATTAGATATTGGAATAGTTAGTTTTTCTAGCAATAGTGAGGTAGCTAAGGAAGGAACTATAGAGGACGCTACTGTCGTTTCTAATTTAAGTAAAGATGCATCTGTATTATGTGATGATATTTCCAGAATAGATGCAACTGGTGATAGAACAGCTTTACAAGCTGGGTTACAGCTTGCTAATCAACAATTTACTGATAAAGAAAACAATAAATATATAATTGTTTTAACAGATGGTTTACCAAACATATCTATTGGTTTTGGTGGTATATATTATTCAGATACTGTATATAATAATACAAAACAAGAATTACAGACATTATCTAGTCAAGGCATTAATATAATTACCATGTTAACTCAAATTGACAATCCAGATGAAGTTCCTGTCGGTCCAAAACGGTGCTTCAAGCAAAACTAATGCACAAGCTATTGAATATATATTTGGTACACAAGAAAATCCAACTGCCGGCGAATTTTATTATATTCAAGATGCTGAAATAGAAGAAACTATAACAACTAATATTTATAATGCATTAATACCAATTCAAAAAACTTTTAAAGATATTAAAATTGTAGATTATTTTCCACAAGAAATTATAGATAATTTTGATTTTGCTTATGTATCTGAATCTAATATTGGAGAAATTTCCGCTGAAATTGATACATCAAATAACTCAATTACTTGGACAATACCTGAGTTAGCAAGCGGTCAAACTGCTACTGTTCAATATAAATTAAAATTAAAAGAAGATTTCGACGTGACAATTTTAGATAAAGTATTAGATACAAATGAAAAAGTAGATATGGATTATACAGATGTAGATGGTCAAGAGCAAACAAAAACTTCTGATGTTACACCTAAAATTAAGTTGACCGAACCAGAACCACCTGTTACACCAAAAGAAACTCCAAAAGAAACTCCAAAAGAAGAGGCACCAAAAGAATTGCCAAAAGCTGGTAGCATAACTTTAATTAGTTTTGGTTTAGCATCTATCGGTATATTAGTATTTTCTACTATAAGATTAATAGATATTAACAAAAAAATGAAATACTAAATATATATAAAAATTAGGAAAAATTACCTTATTTAAACTAAGGTAATTTTTCTTTTCATTTTATACATATTTTTCTACAACTACAACAGTTCTACCACTTCTGGTTGTACCATCAAAAGCTTTAATTGAAAATCTACCTTTTCCTCTAACAGTAATAATATCGTTTAGTTTTACTTGCTTAGAAGCTTTTGTTTCATTTTGACCATTTATAAATACTCTTTCTTGTTCTATAATTTGATTTGCTTTACTTCTAGATGTTCTTGCTAAATCTGATACAAAATTATCTAGCCTTAAAGAAGGTACTATGATTTTTACTTCTTCAATTTTTACCTCTTGCTTTTGTAAATTTTGTATTTCTTCAGTTGTTATTTTGCTATTTTCAAATCTTGTTAAAGATGGTAACTGTTCTTTTAAAATATCTGCAAATTCATCTAATGCAATAATGTCTGCGCCATTTTCATTTACAATTATATCTCCTACTTTTTCTCGTTTGAAACCTAATTTGACAATTCCACCCAAGTAGTTTCTATGTGAATATTTTCCTTTTTCTTCTTCTGGAAGTAGTATTCTTACTACTTTTAATATTTTTGAATAATTTTTCTCTAGCATTTTTTCATTATATTTGTCTGGATAAATTATTGCTACCTTTCTTTCTGCTTCTTCATATCCTCCATATAATTTATAATTTGCAATTTTAGTTTTTCGCATAAAATTTTCTACTAATGCTACTTGATACATATCTAAAAAATCTGTATGTTCGATTTTATCTCTATTTTTCGAAAATTCTATTTTATCTAATAATTGTGATAAACATATTTTATCTTCTTGTTTTTTATAATCTTTTAACAGTTGTTGTTTATCCATATAACATCTCCTCTTTTTCAGGTAGAAAATCTTCTAAATCATTTTCAATAGTTTCTTCATCAACATGATAAATTTTTTCTAATTCTTCAACACTTCCTTGTTCAATATAGTGGTCTGGATAAGCATAATTTTTTACTTTTACATCTTCTATTTTTTCTTCTACAATTACCTCTCGCACTGCTGTTGCTAATCCATTGATTATAGTGCCATCTTCTATTGTTATTACATATTTTGTTTTTTCTATTGATTTTTTAATTGTTTGACTGTCAATTGGTTTTAAGAAACGACAATTAATTACTTCTACTGTAATATCATTTTTTTCTTTTTCTATTTTTTCTGCTACTTTCATTGCTCTTGCTACTGTTTTTCCAATAGCTATAATGGTTAAGTCTTTCCCCTCTTTTAGAATTTCTGCTTTTCCTAATACTAATTTTTCCTGTTTTTCCATTTTATATTCATCTTCTCCACCTCGTGGATATCTAATAACTACTGGTTTGTTTAAGTTTACAGCAAATTCTAACATTTCTTCTAATTCTGTAAAATTTTTTGGAGCCATTATTGTTAGGTTAGGAACTAAACGGAAAAATGCCATATCTAAAGTACCTTGATGAGTTTCACCATCTGCTCCTACCACACCTGCTCTGTCTACACACATAACTACTGGCAAATTTTGCATAGCAACATCATGAATTACTTGGTCATATGCCCTTTGATAAAATGATGCATAAATTGGTACAACTGGAATACTACCACCTTTAGCCATACCTGCTGCAACTCCAATGGCATGTTGTTCTGCAATACCTATATCAAAAAATCTTTTTGGGAATTCTTTGGCAAATTGAGTTAATCCTGTTCCGTCTTTCATGGAAGCTGTAATAGCTACAATTTTTTCATTTTTCTTAGCTAACTCTACTAGTTTTTCTCCCATTACTTTTGAATAATCTTTTTTCTTCTTTTTCTTGCCTTCTCCTGTTTCTATGTTAAAAGGTCCTGTTGCATGGAATTTGTCTGGACTTTTTTCTGCTATTTCATACCCTTTTCCCTTTTTAGTTAATACATGTATCAATACAGGTCCTTTTAATTCTTTGCTAACTCTCAACATTCTCTCTAGTGCTTCAATATCATGTCCATCTACTGGTCCTAAATATTTGAACCCAATATCTTCAAAGAACATTGTTGGTATAATTAATTGTTTTATACTTCTTTTTATTCTTTGAATTATTTTAACAATAGGCTTACCAATACCTGGTATTTTTATAATTACTCTCTTGATTGCATCACTTGACTTAGTGTAAGTTTTTTTAGCTCTTAATTTACTAAGTAGCATATTAATTCCACCTAGATTTTTTGAAATACTCATTTCGTTATCATTTAAAATTACCGTCATTTTTGTTTGACTCCAGCCTACATCATTTAATGCTTCTAGAGCCATTCCACCTGTTAATGCTCCATCTCCAATTACTGCTAATACAGAATTGTTTTCACCTTTTAAATCTCTCGCCCTAGCCATACCAAGTGCTGCTGAAATAGACGTACTACTATGCCCTGTGTTAAAACAGTCTGTTTCAGATTCATTGGTTTTTGGAAATCCTGCAATTCCATTTAGTTTTCTTAAGGTTTTTAGTTTTTCTCTTCTTCCTGTTATGATTTTGTGTACATAGGTTTGATGACCTACGTCCCAAACAATTTTGTCTGTTGGCATGTCAAATACACTATGTATGGCTATTGTTAACTCTACAATTCCTAAATTTGATGCTAAATGTCCTCCATTTTCTGATACTATTTCTAATATATATTTTCTTATTTCTTCTGCTAGTTCTTTTTTTTCTTCTATGTTTAATTTTTTTACATCTTCTGGCGAGTTTATTTTTTCCAACATTTTTATCACCTATTTTTATTTTTGTAGTTCTATTATATCTCATTTTTTACTAAATTACAAGGAAATTTT
>CAZASP010000092.1:0-4936 GCA_964487865.1 uncultured Clostridium sp.
ATCTGTTACTTCTTCAGGTCTTTCATCTATTAACAATACAATTAATTCTGTTTCAGGATTATTTTGTGCAATGCTATTAGCTACTTTTTTCATTAAAGTTGTTTTTCCAACTTTTGGTTGTGCTACAATCATTCCTCTTTGCCCTTTTCCAATAGGACACATTAAATCTATAATTCTTGTTGCGTAGTCATTAGAAACTGTTTCCAATCGTAATCTTTCATTTGGATAAATTGGTGTTAAATCATCAAATCTTTTTCGTTTCATAGCTTTTTCTGGATGCTCTCCATTAACTTCACCTACGAAAATTAAAGATGGAAATTTTTCTCCTTCTCTATAACGAGAAATTCCTTTAATAATATCTCCTGTATCTAGTCTAAATCTCCTAATTTGAACCATAGATATATATACATCTTTTTCACTTGAAAGAAAATTTTCGCCTCTTAAAAATCCATAGCCATCAGGTAATATGTCTAATATTCCTTCTACTATTTCATCGCCTTCGTTTGTCAATTTATAATCCACAATAGGTTCTCCACTTTCGTCATATTGTCGTTCTACTGTTTCAGTATTTGCTTCTTCTAGTTCATCATTTATTACTTGTTTTAGAACTGTTATTAATTCTTCTTTTTTTAATTTAGAAATATTTTTTATATTATTCTCCTTTGCCAATTCTTTTAACTCTAGTAATGTCATTGATTCTATGTTTAACATAAAAATCCTCCTTATTTTAATTCTAGTTTGGAAATAATTAGAAATCTATAATATATAATATTAATAGGAAATAGTTTATTTAGAAAATTAAATCTTTATTTAAGAATTAATGTATCTATTATAACATATATTTTGCAAAAAAGGAATACTTTTCCAAAAAAAGAGAAATATAATTCTAAATTACATTCCTCCGTCTATATATACTCTTTCATTTGGATAATACATGTCTAACATTTCTCTTGCTGTTTTTTCAATATAATCTAAAGATGAAACATCATCTTTTTGTTTTGCAAGTTGTTCCTTATATTCTTCTTGTTCTTCAATTTGTGCATTTAAATTGGCACTTTCTTGACTATATTGATTTAAAGTTTTTTGTTGATTAATTAAAATAAAGATTATATAAATAGCTATTGCTAATATAAGTAATCTTTTATATATTTTTCTGTTCTTCTTCATCAGTAATCTCCCATTTTCATGTGTTAAATCCTTACGGATACCCCATTTATATTATTCTACATATGTTTTTAAAATCCTTCTTTTGCTTTCAGTTTTTTACAATATTTTTCACTTTTTTCATGTTTTTTAAATTGTTTTGTATTTTTGTGGTGAAATTTGTAGAAATTTTTCTTATATTAATAAATAGAAAAGTAATTGGCTTAAAAAATATTTTTTGGAATGTTTTAAAAACAAATCGAATTGGGATAGTTACTATGCCAAAAAACTTTTTTAGTAGATTAATTATCTTGATATTTATTTTTATAATATAGGAACTAATACACAACATATAAATTATAGCCCCTATTAAAATGCCTAAAAGCATAAATAAACGTAGTTCACCATTGTTGAAGACAAATATCGAATATAAAACTATGATACCTGTTAGAATCCAAAATAGGATGTCTTCTAAGTAAGTCATTAAATCACTTGTATTAATCACTTTTCGAGATATTCTAAAAAAATCAAATAATAGTCCAATTAATATTCCATTAATTATAAAAATCAAAAATAAGTATGCTTGGTTTGTCACCATTATTTGATTTCCCCCTATCTCTTTTATTTAAAAATTTTACTTATAAAGCTACTACTTTTAGCTTTTTCGCTATCTTTATCACTATATGATAATGAAGCAATGTCTCCTTCTACTATAACCTCCGATGTATCTATGCTTAGTTTATTTATGCGAATATTCTCACCTTTCACAGTTAATAATCCTAATTCAGTTTCTAATATTACAACTTCATCATCAAAACTTAAAACATCTAAAACTCCTGATATACTTAATTTACCCCTATTTTCCAAAATAAGATTTTGAATTACTCCTGTATTTGTGACTTTTCTTTCATCTATAGTCATTTTAATTACCTCCTATAAAAGCTTGCTAAATTATATATATTCAGGGTTTGTCTTATTTAGAACGAAAAAATAAAATAAATATGCGAATTATGGGGTTATCCCCAAATCCGCATGTATTTCTTTTAGTATATCATCTGCTATTTGATTTTTGAAAGTAATAGAAATTTTTGATTCAGATACGCTAAATTCCAGCATTTCTAACTTACTTTTTTCTATTTTATCTAAAACTGATTTTATATTTTTTATGTTTCTTATTATACCATTTCCTACAATAGAAATTCGAGAAACATCTTTTTTAACTATGCTTTTTATTGTATTTTCTTCTATAATATCAGATACAACTGTTCCAGATTTATTATTAAAAGTAGATTTAGTAATAATAGGTACTTTGAACTTTTCTCCTATTTCAACACATCTATTATGAAGTACTTTTGCACCTTCGCTAGATAAAGCAAGCATTTCTTCATATGAAAGTGCAGATAGCTTTTCAGCTTCTTTTAAAAGATTAGGATCTGTTGTGTAAACACCATCTACATCAGAAAATATATAACAATTTTTTGCATTTAATGCTGCTGCTATTGCTACTGCTGTTGTATCAGATCCTCCTCTTCCCAATGTTGTAATATCCATATTTTCATTTATTCCTTGAAATCCTGCCACAATTACAATTTTACCTTGTTCTAATTCTTTTTTTATTCTTGATGTATCAATACATTCAATTAGTGCATTTTGGTTTGTATTATTTGTACAAATACCAGCTTGCCAACCTGTTAATGATATTGCTTTATAGCCTAATTTGTTTAGCAAAATAGTTAGTTTTGCGGTAGATATTTGCTCACCTGTACTTAAAAGGACATCTAATTCTCTATCTTCTACTTTTTCAGACAATTCTTTAGCTTCTGAAATTAACTTGTCTGTTGTTTTTCCTTGGGCAGAGACCACTACAACTATATTATGCTTTTTTTCGTATAATCCAATTATTTTTTTTGCTACTATTTTTAATTTTTCATTATCTGCAACAGAACTACCTCCAAATTTTAAAACTATTGTGTCCACCTTAATCACTCGCTTTTAGTAAAAATCATATAGAGAGCAGATTTAATTTTAAACCTACTCTCTATATTGTATGTTATTATTTTTTTTAGTTGACAAAATATATTATTTCATTTTTAAATAACTTTCCATGAAATCGTCAATTTCTCCATCCATAACTGCTTGAACATTTCCCACTTCATAATTGGTACGATGGTCTTTAACCATTGTATAAGGACAAAATACATAAGAACGAATCTGACTTCCCCATGCAATATCCATTTGAATTCCTTTTAAGTCTTCAATTTTTTCTTTATGCTCTTTTTCTTTTAAATCTAATAATTTTGATTTAAGCATTTTCATTGCTGTTTCTCTATTTTGAATTTGTGAACGTTCAGACTGACATGCAACTACAATATTTGTTGGAATATGTGTAATTCTTACTGCTGAAGATGTTTTATTAATATGTTGCCCCCCTGCACCTGATGCACGATAAGTGTCTATCCTTAAATCATCTGAGTTTATTTCTAATTCAATGTCATCTGTTATTTCTGGTAATACTTCGACAGAAGCAAATGAAGTATGACGTCTACCACCGCTGTCAAATGGAGAAATTCTAACTAATCTATGAACACCCATTTCACATTTCATATATCCATAGGCATTTTCTCCAGCGATTTCAAATGTTACACTTTTTAAACCTGCTTCTTCCCCCTCTAAATAATCTAATTCCTTTACTATATATTTATTCTTATTAGCCCATCTTGTGTACATTCTATATAACATTTCTGCCCAATCTTGTGATTCAGTTCCCCCTGCTCCTGGGTGGATAGTAACAATGGCATTATTGCTATCATATTTTCCAGATAAAAAAATATTTATTTCAAATTTTTCTATTTCTTTTTGTAATGTATTGGTGCTTTTTAATATATCTTTTACTATTTCTTCATCTGGCTCTATTTGTACAAGTTCTGTTAATTCTTGCAGATTTAAAATTTCATTTTCTAATTTCTTATATTCATTTACTTTATTTTTTAATGTTTTTATTTGATTTAATATTTTACTAGAGTTACTACTATTATTCCAAAAATTTTCTTGTGTTGTTTCATGTTCTAACTCTTTTAATTGCGTTTCTAATTTTGTTATGTCAAAGAGATTCACCCAATTCTTTTAGCTTTGTATTTAGTACTTGTAATTTTTTTGTGTTTTCTTCTAATTCTAACATTTTATCACTCTCCTTGTTTTTTATAATATATCATTTGTTTGAAAATTACAAGTTTTTATTTGACTATGTGCATATTATATTAGATGTAAATTGTAACTTAAAAATGGGCAAATCCCCCAAACTAAAAGAACTTTGTTTGGGGGATTGATTTTATAAGAAGAGAATCAATTCTAATTGTTTCTCTTGCTTTTCTGTCAAATCAGGAAAACACACTTTTATTGTGTTTCCCTTTCTTGACATAAAGCAAGTGAACTTTAATGCAGCTTTTTCTAACCGCTGCAAATCCAATTCTCCATCTTCAAAAATAAATGTCATTTTTTTGCCCTCCTGTCTTTGAATTTTCTGTATACATATATTATACCATAAAAAATAACAAAGTGCAAAAAAACTTTTTTATACACAAAAAATGGAAAATTTTTCAATTCTTGCGACAGAAGCTTATGCTATGCCAAGTAGCACTTATGTTCCTTAATGATTTCCATACTTTTGTAGTATCAGAAGATAAAACTTTATGTTGGGCAAATGCATTTATACTATTTTGAGTATCAAGTTTTGTTGGTGGATAAAATATTTTTTTCTATAAACCTTCAATCCATGAAATTATTTTATCTTTAT
>CAZASP010000093.1:0-4911 GCA_964487865.1 uncultured Clostridium sp.
TTTAAAAAATTCTTAATATATCATTATAAGTTACATACAATGACAAAGCAATTAGAATTGCAAATCCTATTAATTGGATATTCATTTCTGTTTGTTGACTCATTGGTTTTCTGCGAACTGCTTCTATTAATAAAATTAATATCTTTCCACCATCTAAAGCTGGAATTGGCAAAAGATTTGTTACCCCTAATGAAAGCGAAATTAATGCCATCATTTCAAAAAATTCTCTAACGCCATCTGTTTTTGCAACTACTTCGGAAATTCCTACAGGTCCCATCATTTGGTCAATTCCTACACGTCCTGTAAATAATTGTTTTAGATTATCAACAATAGATAATAAAAATTCTTGTGTTTCCATAGTTCCATTTATGCATCTATTCCAAAAAGTATCTTTAGCAGGTTTTAAATTAACTCCTAAATAATAAGTGGATTCATAATCTGGAATTAAAGTTATATTAATTTCTGCATTATCTCTTTTTATTGTTAAATCAATACTGTCGCTTCCTTCTTTTTTAATTTCTTCCAAAGCAATATCTCTATTTGATTGAACATCATTTCCATTTATTTTTAGTAAAATATCGTTTGCTTTAATTCCTTGACGTTCAGAACTACTGCCCTTTTCTACTGCTATTATTTTACACTTTTCATCTAAATAAATTCCAGTTACTCGTGATTTAAATTCACTTGGTTTTATTTTATAGTCTATAATTTCCCCATTTCGTTCAATTTTTGTTGATAACTCTTTTCCTTTTGTTTCTTCTAAAATTTTATTTAAATCTTTTTTACTTTTTACGGTTTGATTATCACATTCTATTATTTTATCACCTGATTGTAGACCAACTGTCTGTGCTGCATATCCATCTAAAACTTCATCTATTTCGTTTGAAATATAGGTTCCTGATGATGCTATTAAAGAAAAATAAATAATGACAGCAAATAAAATATTAACTGTAGCACCTGCAATTACAATAGCTATTCTTTTTGGAATACTTGCTTTTGAAAATGACCTTGCATCGTCTGATTGTTCTTCTTCTCCCTCTAAGCTATTGTATCCACCTAAAGGAATAAGTCTTAGTGTGTATTTTGTTTCTTTTCCTTGTTTTTTCCATATTGCTGGTCCAAAACCAATTGCAAATTCATTAACCTTAACTTTACAAATTTTGGCGACAATAAAGTGTCCTAATTCATGAATTGTAATTAAGACACCTAATAAAACTATTATTTTAATTGCTGATATTAAAAATGATATCAATGTTTTCCTCCTTATATTCCTAAAGTATACTTAATAATATATAGGCAAATGGTGCTAAGAATATTAGGCTATCTATTCTATCTAACATTCCACCATGCCCTGGTATCAAATTGCTATAATCTTTGATATCCACATATCTTTTTATGCTTGAAGCTGCAAAGTCTCCTATTTGACCTATTAAGCTTAGCAAAACTCCTATGCTTCCCATCCATAAATATGAATAGTTCATACCCCAGTAATTATTTGCAATGTAAGTATATCCTAATACTAAAATTAATGCTCCAATTGTTCCTCCAATACAACCTTCAATAGTTTTTTTAGGACTTACTTCACTAAAATGATGTTTTCCAAAATACTTTCCTATAAAATAGGCTACTATATCTGTTCCCCAAGCTGGAATTAATGCATACCATATTAAAATTTTTCCATGTTCTTTACCATGTATTAATGCTAAAAATAGTGTGAAAAATACAACATAAAGAATTCCTAAAAAAGTATATGCTATATCTTTAAAATTAGTCTTCATATTTGTTGCTACTACTTGTGCAAATAAAATAGTTAAAATAGTTGGTACACTAAGCATTGCTATTGTAAGTAAATATTCTTGTGGTATAAAATGAATTAATGCAATTATTAAACAACTTACATATCCTAACCATTTTACTGGTTTTGATATTTTAGTTATTGCATTAAAATACTCATTCATAGCAAGCATGGCTATAATTGCTAGAAAAATATCTACTACTATTTTGTTTCCAAATATAAATACAATTAATACTAGTGGAAATCCTAATAATCCGGATGTTATTCTTTTTATATCCATGTTTTTTTCCTTTCTTTAGTTTGCTCCAAATTTTCTTGTTCTTTTTTGATATTCTATTATTGCATTATCTATGTCTTCTTCTGTAAAGTCAGGCCAATTTTTATCAACAAATAAAAATTCTGTATAAACTAATTGCCAAGGTAAGAAATTGCTTAGCCTTTGTTCTCCACTTGTTCTAATTAACAAATCTGGGTCTGGTTGCCCTTTTGTATACAAATTATCAGAAATCATTTGCTCATTTATATCTTCTACTTTTATTTTATCTTTCTTTACATTTGTGGATATTTTTTTAATTGCTTGTATTAGTTCATCTCTTCCACCATAGTTAAGTGCAATATTGAATACAATACCTGTATTATTTTTTGTTCTTTCCATACATTTTTCAATGCTCGAAACCATTTTTTTAGAAAGTCCTTCTCTATTGCCTACAATTTTTACCTTTATATTCTCTGTATCTGCTCTTTTTGCATAATCATCTAAATATGATTGGAACAGAGACATTAAGCTTTTTACTTCTTCTTCTGTTCTTTTCCAATTTTCTGTTGAAAATGCATAAACTGTAATATGTTCTATACCAATTTTATTTGCATATCTTACTATTTTTTCTAAAGTTTTTGCACCTTCTTTATGTCCGTAACTCACTGGCATACCTTTTGCTTTAGCCCATCTTCTATTTCCATCCATGATAATTGCAATATGTTTTGGCATGTCTTCTTGTTTGAATTGCATTTGTTCTCCCCCATTCTATTTGTTTCTGTTTTGTATGTATAAAGCTAATTCTTTTAAGAATTCTGCTTTTTCCCCATAAGCTTCAATTTCATTTATGGCTTCTTTAGTTATTTGTTCTAAAATTTGTTTTGCACCTTGTAAACCATATTGTGAAATGTAAGTGCATTTTTGCAATTCTTTATCATTTCCTACTGGTTTTCCTGTTATTTTTTCGTCTCCTTCTTCTGCTAAAATATCATCTTTTATTTGGAAAGCTAAGCCTATTTTATCTGCATAATTTGATAATCTTTCTAAATCTTCTCCGTGTGCATTTAGCAAGTATTGCACCCATTCTTACACTAACTTTTAACATAGCACCTGTTTTGTTTTCATGTATGTATTTTAATTCTTCTGGTGTTATATTTTTGCCTTCTGCTTCAGTATCTATAAATTCACCTGCAATCATTCTATCAACTGCCTGTGAAAATTCATTAAATACTTTCGCTTTATCAGGCAAATCTTCTAAACTACTTTCTTGTAAATCTTGACTTATAACCATATAAGCATTATTTAAAAGCCCATCACCAGCAAGAATAGCTGTTGCTTCATTGAATTGTTTATGGTTAGTTAACTTTCCATGCCTAAAATCATCATTATCTATTGCTGGTAAATCATCATGAATTAAAGAAAAATTGTGCAACATCTCAACTGCCACTGCATAAGGCAAGCATTTTTCAATATCTTGTCTGAAAAGTTTATAAGTTGCAATTACTAAAATAGGCCTTAAACGTTTACCTCCTGCCATTAAGCTGTATTCCATAGAGTTATTTAGTATTTCTTCTGGACATTTTTGTCGTCTAAGGTGTTTTTCTAATTCACTATTTATCTGTTGTTGATATTTTTTTAGTTCTTCTTTAAAATCCATGCATTTTTTTCCTTTCTTGCTAATTGCCAAAAAAGACCGTCCCTTTTGGCAACCTTTTTATACAGACATAATTTCTTTTTCTTTTGCCTCTAATATTTTGTCAATTTCTTCAATATTTTTCTCTGTTATTTTTTGAATTTCGTTTTCTGCTTGTTTTAATTCATCTTCTGTCATGTCTCCATCTTTTTGTGATGCTTTTGCTAAATCAATTCCCTCTCTACGTATAGAGCGAATTGCTACTTTTACATCTTCAGCCATTTTACGAATTTCTTTTACAATTTCTTTTCTTCTTTCTTCATTTAATTCTGGAAAAGCTAATCTTATAACTTTTCCATCATTATTTGGATTAATTCCAATGTCAGATGCTAATATTGCTTTTTCAATTTCTTTTAAAATGCTAGCATCCCATGGTTGAATTACAATTAATCTTGCTTCTGGTACAGACACACCTGCTATTTGATTAATTGGTGTTGGTGTTCCATAATAATCTATTTTTACTTTGTTTAAGATTGCAGGATTTGCACGACCTGCTCTAATTTCTGATATTTTTTCGCGATATATACTTATTGATTTTTCCATTTTTTCTTTTATATTACTATAATCCATAATTTTTCTCCTTACTTTTTACATTAAGATTTTTTATTAACTAACAATTGTTCCTATTTTTTCACCTTTGACTGCTTTTACTATGTTTTCTGGGTCAGCAATTCCAAATACTAGTAATGACATATTATTATCTCTACACATTGCAGTCGCTGTTGAATCCATTACTTTTAAATCTTTTTCTAAGACTTCCATATAAGAAATTTCTTCATATTTTTTCGCTGTTGGATCTATTTTAGGATCTGCTGAGTAAACAGCATCAATTGATTTTCCTAATAAAATTATATCCGCTTTAATTTCTGTTGCACGAAGGACAGCTGCTGTGTCTGTTGTAAAATATGGATGTCCTGTACCTCCTGCAAATATAACAACTCTTCCTTTTTCTAAATGTTTTTCTGCCTTTCTTTGTATAAAAGGCTCTGCAATTTCCCTCATTTCTATTGATGTTTGTACTCTTGTGAAAATTCCTCGTGCCTCTAGTGCATCTTGCAAGGCTAATCCATTCATTACTGTTGCTAAAACTCCCATGTAATCTGCAGTTGTTCTTTCCATTTGATGTCCATTTCTACCTCTCCAAAAATTTCCTCCTCCTACCACAAT
>CAZASP010000094.1:0-4793 GCA_964487865.1 uncultured Clostridium sp.
CAATTGCAGGATTTTTCTTTTATTTTAGAAATACCTCATCTCCATCTGAAGAAAATTATCAAGCAAGTAGAACTTCAACGGATAATAATTCTAATCAAAATCAAAAAAATGACGAAACACAAGAAAATAGTTCTAGCACAAATGAGATAACACAAGGCATTGCTGATGCAGAAGAAGCTAATAAACCTAGCGAAGAACAAATTGCTACTTATAGCACTAAAATATATAACCAGGATTCTGCACGTCAAAATAATATTAATATTACTTGCGACATTTTAAATGATACAGTTGTAAAAAAAGGAGATACTTTTTCTTTTTGTAATACTGTCGGTCAATCGTCAGAAAGTAGAGGATATCAAAAAGCTGATATCTTTGATAAAGATGGAAATAAGAAAAAAGGTTTAGGTGGAGGAAATTGTCAAATAAGTTCAACATTATATAATGCTGTTTTGGCTGTTCCTACATTAGTTGTTACCGAAAGGCATGCTCATAGTAATTACGTACCTTATATTCAAAGAGGAAAAGATGCTGCAGTTGCATATGGCAGTTATGATTTTAAATTTAGAAATGATTCCGAAAATGATATTAAAATATTAGCATCTTCAGATGGTTCTAATGTAACTACTACATTAGTTTCTATTAAATAACAAACTATTTTTTCTGCTGTGCATATTTAAAACTAACTTGAATAAGATGATATTAATAATTGGAGGTATATTTATGTATCGATTTAAAATATTAATATCATCTTTTCTTGTATTAACTTTTATCTGTTCTTTTGTATTACCAGTTTTTGCTGATGATACTTCCTATGTTTGGTCAGATGAAGAAATAATTAATACAAACGCTGAATTAGAAAAAACAAAAGAAGACAATGATAATTCTAATACCTTAAATTTAGAATCACCATCTGCTATTCTAATTGAGCAAACTACAGGTCAAATTTTATATGAACACAATGCTCATGAGCAATTACGACCTGCTTCTGTCACAAAAATAATGAGTATTTTATTAATTATGGAAGCACTAGATAGCGGTAAAATTTCTTTAACCGACTCTGTACCATGTAGTGAAAATGCTGCTTCTATGGGTGGTTCACAAATTTGGTTAGACCCTCGTGAGTCTTTAACTGTAGATGAAATGTTAAAAGCTATTTGTGTTGCATCAGCTAATGATTGCGTTGTTGCTATGGCAGAATATATTACAGGTTCTGAAGAAGCCTTTGTTCAAATGATGAACGATAAAGCAAAAGAATTAGACATGCAAGATACAACTTTTAAAAATTGTCATGGTTTAGATGAAGATGGTCATGTAACTTCTAGTTATGACATTAGTCTAATGTCAAAGGAACTTCTTAATAATTATCCTCAAATAACACAATACACAACTATTTGGATGGATTCTTTGCGCGATGGAAAATCTGAGCTTTCTAACACGAATAAATTAATTAGAACTTATAAAGGTGCAACTGGCTTAAAAACTGGCTCAACAGGATTAGCTTTATATAATTTATCTGCTAGTGCTACACGTGATAATTTATCTTTAATTGCAGTTATTATGAAGGCACCATCTACAAAAGTACGTTTTGCAGAAGCACAAAAATTATTAGATTATGGCTTTAATAATTTTACTTTTGAACAATTTGGGAAAAAAGATGATGTTGTTAAAACTGTTCGTGTTGATAAAGGTGTTACTTCTAGTGTAGATGCAATTCTTTCAGACAATGCTCGGTACAATAATAGAAAAGGGTAATAATAAGAATGTAGAACAAAATCTAACTTTAGATGATACTGTTTCTGCTCCAATATCTGCTGGACAGAAATTAGGAGAAATTTCATTTTCTTTAGATGGTAAAGTTTTATCTACTGTGGATATTGTTTCAAAGAATAATGTTGATAGGCTTAATTTGTTTACTATGTCTAAAAGGGTTATATATTCGTGGATTGATTTATTAAGAAGCTAAAACATTTTAAAGGACGTTTTTCTATAAACGTCCTTTATTTTTATTTTACTCATCTTCCATTGTCTCATCATATTCAAATTCATAAGTTTCTTCTTCTGGTTCCTCTAATTTTTCCTTTACGTCAGATTCTTTATTCTTTTTGATTTTCTCTACTTCTTTTTCAATTTTTTTCTCTATTGCTTTTTTATCTTCTTCTTCTTTCTTCATACTTTTATTGTGTTTGTTCTGCATGTCTTTTAAGATTTTCTGAGTTTCCTCTTTTTTATTTTGCATGCATCGATTCATTATATTATTTGTTTTTTCAATTAAATCTGGAACATAATCTAATAACTTGTCTAAAGATGAGGCATGGTTTACTGGCATTAATTTAACATTATTAGACTGAATAACTAAAAATGCAACTGGATTAATAGTAACTCCTGCTCCGATTATTTATGACCACCAATTTATTTTTACATTGCTTTAAGTGTATTTTGAGATAATTCTTCATTCTCTTTAATATAATTTAGTGCATTTTCATATTCATCTTTGAAGTTAAAATCTATTGTTATTTTTCCTCCTTCATGAACATATATACAATTTATTAATTCATCTATTATTTCTTTAGTTAATTCAGTAATATTTTGATTTTTTTTAAAAACAGTAATCCAAGAATTTTCACTTTGAACTTGCATTTTATAATTTTGCTTTTCTTCATACAAATATTTTAAAGTTTCTTCTATCTCATTAATTTTTTTAGTGTAACTTTCAGAATATTCAAAATATTCTTCTTGATTTATTACTCCTAATTTCCAATCTTCGTAACTTGATTTTTTTAGCTTTTTGTTTTTTTCTAGTTCCAATTCTTGTCTTTTAATATTATTTTCAATATTATTATTTCTTAAACTAACTGTTTTTGATTTATTAATTTCTTTTAAGATTTCTTCCATTTCAAGTACCAAATTAACTTGTAACTTAATAGCCTCTAATACTGCTTCTTCTAATTTATCATTTCTAATACTATGCTTTGAACATAAATTTTTTGACTTATTTCTATATGTTGAACAAATATAATACCAATAATCTCTATTTCTATTTTTATTAGATAATGTTTTCTTGTTCATTGCTCTTTTACAATCTGCGCATCTTATATGTCCTGCAAATTTTGATAAGTTTCCATTTTTTTCTACTTTAGTATCTCTAGAAAATAATAAATTCTGCACTTTATTAAATGTATCTCTATCAACTATTGGCTCGTGAGTATTTTCTACTATTATCCAATCTTCTTTAGGGGTTTTCACTATTTTATGAATTTTATAACTTATTACATGCTCTTTGCATTGTACCATATCTCCAATATATACCCTATTTTTTAATATTTGTGAGATTGTAGTGTTAGTCCAAGCATAATCATTGTCAAACGATGTAGCAGATGAATTTGTATAATTAAGATTCAGTATTTTTTGTTTATATCCAGTAGGACTAAGCACTCCCATTTGATTCAATTCTTTTGCTATTGTATTCCTTCCTTTTCCATCTAATGCCCATTTAAAAATTAATCTAACAGTTTGTGCTGAATCTTCATCTACAATTAAATGATATTTATTTTTTGGATCTTTTACATATCCATAAGGAGCCCACGCACCTACAAAATCTCCATTCCTTTTTTTAGTATTAAAAGCTGACCTAATTTTCATTGAAATATCTCTACAATATTCATCATTCATTAAATTTTTAAATGGTACAATAACATTATTGATAGATGTTGGATCTTTGTAACTGTCTATCATATCATTTACAGAAATAAATCTAATTTTAAATAATGGAAAAATTTGTTCAATATAGTTACCTACTTCAATATAATTTCTCCCAAGTCTAGATAAATCTTTAACAATTATAGTATTAAATTTATTATCCTTCATATCATTTAGTAATCTTTGAAAGTTTGGTCTATTAAAATCAGTCCCTGAATAACCATCATCTATATAAATATCATATATTACAAACTCATTTTTATTTTTTAAATAATCTTGCAGTAAAGCCCTTTGGTTTGTTACACTATTGCTTTCAATTTTATCTTCATCATCTTCTCTTGAAAGTCTAATATATAAAGCAACTTTCCATACCAAAGAATTGTTAGTAGATACATCATTTTGATATTTACTTTTTCTTGGCAATAACTCCTCCTTTCCCAGAAACTGATTAAATAAATTATACCATTTTTATAAAAAAAAGTCAGCAATTTAAGCATTTTTTATAACTATATTTTTTATGCAATCTAAAGCTTCTATATTGTTTGAACTATATGTTATTTTAACAATAGTATCATTTACCCTAAATATATACGGATTTTTTACTTTATTTATAAAATTTAATATACGGTCTGTACTTGAAATATTAGTATCAATTTTTACATTTTTTATTTCATCAATCTCTGTTGGATCTATATCATCAATATTAATACATTTACATTCTTCAATTTTTTTCTTTAATAATTCATATTTCGACATTGTTACCTCCTACTCTATAAATTTTAAAGTGATTAGAATATAAAATTAAATAGCTTATTTATTGAAATGAGAGCAATATTCACATTTATCTAATGTATTTTTTTATTTTTTATATTTCTCATTTGCAAATGTCAATCTAATCACCTTATTAATATAATGTCCAAATTTCCCAATTTTAAACATTTTTATCTTTAAATCTGTTTGCTAGACCGATTACCCCATCTCAACAATATATATATTCTCCATACAATTTTTACATGCCACCATATGGAATGATGATGTAAAATTGTCAAGATACAAGCGATATATTGTGCATGGCTTGGTGGAACTTTTAATATTAA
>CAZASP010000095.1:0-4711 GCA_964487865.1 uncultured Clostridium sp.
ATAAAATATTATTAAAACCAAGGAGGAAAAGATGTTTAATTTTTCATTTGATAAAAGAATAATGTATGTAATTATAGTAATATTAGTATTATTTGCATTTGCACAATATGCAAGTAATCCTGGTCAATTAATAGGACTATTAATAAGTATTCCAGGAGTGTTAATTGCTATTACATTTCATGAATTTGCACATGGATGGGCAGCATATAAATTAGGAGACAATACTGCTAAAATGGAAGGTAGACTAAGCTTAAATCCATTAGACCATCTAGATCCAGTTGGTACCTTAATGCTATTAGTAGCTGGATTTGGATGGGGAAAACCAGTACATGTAAACCCTACAAATTACACAAGAAAAATGTCAATGGAAAAAGGAGAAGCTATTGTATCTGCCGCAGGACCAGTAATGAACTTAATACTAGCAATTATTTTTACAATAATTTATTATGCTATATATAAATTTGCAGGTGCAGCATTCGTAAATTCAACTGCAGGTGAAATAATTTTATTAATAATTGATAGTACAATATCAATAAATATAGGTTTAGGAGTTTTTAATTTAATACCTTTACCACCATTAGACGGTTCAAAAATCATAATGCCACTTTTACCATATAATGCAAAACAATGGTTTACAAATAATGAGCAAATTTTCTATATAATATTTGTAGTAATTTGGATAACTGGAATTGCAGGTACTATTATATCACCAGTAATTAATGCAATATCAAAGGGAATAATGAATTTAGGAAGAATGATATTTAGAATTTAAAAGGAGCAAAAGTGAAGAAAGATATTTTATCATTACGGTATTGAAACAAGTTGTGATGAAACCTCTGTATCTGTTGTTAAAAATGGTAGAGAGGTTCTTTCTAATGTAATAGATACACAAATACCTATACATGAAAAATATGGTGGAGTTGTACCAGAGATAGCCTCAAGAAATCACATTGAGGCTATTTCTAGAGTTATGGATAAAGCTTTAAAAGATGCAGGTGTGACAATAAAAGATATTGATGTCATTACACCTACCTATGGACCTGGTTTAGTTGGTGCTTTATTAGTTGGAGTTTCTTATGCAAAGGCTTTGTCTTTTGCAAATGATATTCCTTTGGTTGGTGTTAATCATATTCAAGGGCATATAGCTGCTAATTATATTACATATCCTGATTTAAAACCACCTTTTTTGTGTGTTATGATGTCAGGTGGAAATACTCAAATTATTCATGTTAAAGATTATACAGAGTTTAATGTTCTAGGAAAAACAAGAGATGATGCAATTGGTGAAGCCTTTGATAAAGTTGCAAGAGTAGTGGGCTTAGGTTATCCAGGAGGACCAAAGGTTGATAAGCTTGCACAAGAAGGAGAAGCAAATATTTTTTTACCTAAAACACATTTTGAAAATGATTCGTTAGATTTTAGTTTTAGTGGAATTAAAACAGCTGTTATAAACTTACATCATAAATTACCAGATATTAATCCGGCAGACTTATGTGCAAGTTTTCAAAAAACAGTAACAGAAACTCTTATGGAAAATGTAGAAAAAGCAATAAATAAAACAGAAATTAAAGTTATTGCATTAGCGGGTGGTGTATCAAGCAATTCTTATATTAGAAATGAATTTATAAAGCAAAAAGTAAAAGGAATTAAGGTATACATGCCAGATTTAAAACTATGTACTGATAATGCAGCTATGATAGCTTCAGCTGGATATTATAATTATATAGTAGGTAATAGAAACGATTTAAGTTTAAATGCAGTACCAAATTTAAAATTATAAAGGAGAAAAGATGTCAACTTATACTATAGGTGATTTACATTTATCTTTTCATGAAGACAAGCCAATGAGTATATTTGGAGAAAATTGGCAGGGTCATGAAGATAAAATAAAACAAGACTGGATTAATAAAGTAAAGGAAAATGACTTGGTTGTAATACCAGGTGATTTTTCTTGGTCTACATATCTAAAAGATACATATAGGGATTTTAAATATTTAAATAGTTTACCAGGAAAAAAACTATTATTAAAAGGAAATCATGATTATTGGTGGACAACTTTAACTAGTATGAGAGCATTTTTAAAAGAAAACAATTTTGAAAACATTGATTTTATTTATAACACAGCTTATGAATTTGAAAATTATATTATTGCAGGAACAAGAGGTTGGAGTCAAAATGATGAGGGAGATAATAAAAAATTATTAAAAAGAGAAATTGCAAGATTAGAGTTATCATTACAAGAAGCAGTAAAATTAAATAAAGATAAAAATAAGGAAATAATTGTATTTTTACATTACCCACCACTTACGACTGCTAACGCTGAAATTAATGGATTTGTCGAAATTATGCAAGAATATACTGTGAAAAGATGTTATTATGGACATTTACATAGTATATCTATAAAAGAAGCGGTAGAAGGAAATTATTACGGAATTGATTTTAAATTAGTTAGTGCAGATAGTTTAAATTTCCAATTATTAAAAATTTAAAATAATTACAATTTTGGCTGTGTCAAATTTCATTAAAACTGCGGAAGGAAAGATGTTAAAAATGGAATTAAATAAAGATGTAAAGTATATAAAAGGAGTAGGACCAAATCGTGTTAAATTACTAAATAAATTGGGCATATATACACTAAAAGATTTAATAAATTATTATCCAAGAACTTATGAAGATAGAAGTATACCAAAAGAAATAGCAAATTGTGTAGATGGAGAAGAAGTTCTAATTGAAGCAATTGCTTGCAATAGACTTTCAGATATAAAGCTAAGAGGAAAAACCATGCAAAAGTTACAAGTAAGAGATGAAACCGGAGGATGTACTATTACATGGTTTAATCAAAGCTATTTAAAAAATAAATTTGTAATAGGTAGAAAATATAAATTTTATGGGAAAATAAGTAATAATTTCGGAAAGATAACAATGAATTCACCTGTATTTGATGAAAAGGAAAAGAATTTTAATACAGGAAAAATAATTCCAATATATCCACTAACTTATCAATTATCACAAAATGTTTTAAGAAAAATTATGGAAGCGGGATTATTAGAGGTAGATGGAAAATTAAAAGAGACATTACCAAAATACATACTAGAAAATTATCATTTACTAGGAATTAACCAAGCAATTAAGCAAATTCATTTTCCAAATCAATTAGAAGACTTTAATATAGCTAGAAAAAGACTTGTTTTTGAAGAATTATTATCAACTCAATTAGCTTTGCTATCTTTAAAAAATAGTTATAGAAATGATGAAAAAGGAATTGCATTTAGTAAAGAGGCAAAAATGTCTGAAGTTATAAATGAATTGCCATTTAAACTTACAAAAGCACAACTAAGAGTGTTAGAAGAAATAGATACAAATATGGAATCAGAAAAACCTATGAATAGACTGCTACAAGGAGATGTTGGTTCAGGAAAAACAGTAGTTGCGATGTGTGCAGCATATAAAGCTGTAAAATGCGGTTATCAAGCTGCGATAATGGCACCAACAGCAATACTAGCATCACAACACTTGGAAAACTTTAAAAATATTTTAGAAAAATTAGATATAAAATGTGAATTACTAACATCTGGTATTCCTAAAAAGAAAAAAGAAGGAATTTTAGAACAATTACAAAAAGGTGAAATTGACATTTTAATTGGTACACATGCAATTATTGAAGAAAATGTGCAATTTAAAAATTTAGGATTAGTTGTAACAGATGAGCAACACAGATTTGGAGTTAAACAAAGAACAAAAATTGCAGAAAAGGGAAAAAATCCAGATGTATTGGTAATGACAGCAACACCTATACCAAGAACATTAGCATTAATTTTATATGGTGATTTGGATATTTCTATTATTGATGAATTACCACCTAATAGAAAGGCTGTTGAAACCTTTGCAGTAAATAAAAATATGACAGAAAGAGTAAATAAATTTATCGAAAAACAAATCCAAGAAGGGCGTCAAGCATACATAGTTTGTCCATTAGTAGAAGAGAATGAAGAATTAGATTTAAAGTCTGTTGAAACACTTTACGAAACATACAAAAATGAAATATTCCCACAATATAAAGTAGAATACATACATGGAAAAATGAAACCAAAAGAAAAAGATGATATAATGGAAAGATTTAAATTAGGGAAAATTGATATATTAATATCAACCACAGTAATTGAAGTTGGTGTAGATGTTCCTAATAGTAATATAATGGTAGTAGAAAATGCAGAAAGGTTCGGATTAGCACAGTTACATCAGTTAAGAGGAAGAGTTGGAAGAGGTAACTACCAGTCATATTGTATTTTAAAATACGAAGGAAAAGGCGAAACAATACGCGAAAGAATGAAAATAATGTGTAGTACAAATGATGGGTTTATCATATCAGAAAAAGATTTAGAACTAAGAGGCTCTGGAGATTTCTTTGGTACAATGCAACATGGATTACCAGAATTTAAAATAGCTAATTTATTTGAAGATATGCCAATATTAAAATCTGTTCAAAGTGTTGCAATTAAAATATTAGATGACGACCCACTATTGGATAAAGAAGAAAATGTATTGTTAAAAGAATTAGTAAAAGATAAATTCATGAAAAGAATTGAAATATAAAAATCCCTACAATGGGATTTTTATTTTAAAGAGTTATTTTCGAAAACCGAAACCACCAAAAATCCGCAACAAGAAGCATAACAAACCAATAACAATCTCAATAAAAGAAGAACAGTTA
>CAZASP010000096.1:0-4678 GCA_964487865.1 uncultured Clostridium sp.
TTTGTAGCTATTCAGCCTTTTTCTATAATAATTTTATATTATAATACTATTAAATTTCCAATGTAATATACATTTTACTTTCTTTTTTTACTTTTATACCTGCTTTTGGAACTTGTTCTTTTATAATAGTATTCTTTTTATCTAATTCTTCTATGTTTTCTTCGAATACTAACTCAATTTCATTTTCTTTTGCTATTTTTTGTGCTTCTTCTAGACTTTTTCCAACTAAATCTGGTGCTTCTATTTCTTCAGGTATTTCTAATTCTTCTTGATTTCCCTGGTTTACTTCTAAATAAGGAAGAATCTCACTAAATATTTGACCCCCTACTGGTGCTGCCACACCACCTCTTTGGTGTATTTTAACAACACAAATTTAACACTTTTTAATTTTTTGAATAAAATAGTTAAGAGGTGTTTAAAATGTTTACAAATATTTTTAATAATGCTAAAGCTCATATAAAAGGCGGAAAAAAGTATCCTAAGATAGATGGCACTGTTACTTTCAAAGAAACTAAAGATGGTGTAATTGTGACTGCTAAAATTAATAATTTGCCACAATCCAAAGACAAATGTAAAGGTAGGTTTTTTGGATTCCATATTCACGAAGGAAATTCTTGTACTGGAAATAGCACTGATGAATTTGCAAATGCTAAATCACATTTGAATCCTACTGATTGTCCTCACCCTTTTCATATAGGAGACTTACCACCATTAATTGAGAATAATGGATATAGCTATATGAGTGTTTTAATTAATAAATTTAAGATTAAAGATATTATTGGTAAAGTTATAATTATTCACGATATGCCAGATGATTTTACAACTCAGCCAAGTGGAAATTCAGGAACTAAAATCGCTTGTGGTAAAATTGAAAGGTAATATTAAGAGTATGTAGATTAAACTGCTTTTACATCTAATTCTAATGCATTTTTATTGTTCTCTATATACTCTAAAATATTTTTTAAATTCATCTTTAAATTTGAATTTTATGGTCAAACTTCCATTTTCATGAACATATATACAATCTATTAGTTCCATCATTATATTTCTTGACAATTCTACTATACCTTTTTGTCTTTTAAATTTCTCTATCCCTTCATTTTTCGCAATATTTTTCTTTTCATATTCTTGTTTTTCATTTTGCAATCTTCCTATATTTTGTTTTAATCTTTCAATATCATTTTCGTATTTTTGCTTATATTCTAAATATTCAACTCTTGTTATATCTTCATTTTTCCAATCTTCATACAATGCTTTCTTAAAATTTGAAATTTTAGAAATCTCGTTTTGTTTTGCAATTATCATATTTTCGACATTTTTGTTTTTAGTATTTTGAAAACTAATATTATTTATTTGCTTTACAATCGCATCAGTATTAATTAATAAATCAACATGTAAATTAATAACTTTTAAAATTACTTTTTCCAAGTTTTTCACTTTTATAGTATGTTTTGTACATAAATTATTCGATTTTTTTCTATATGTGCTACAAATATAATATTCATATTTAGTCCCATTTTTATTTGTACTACTTTTCTTATTCATTGCTCGTTTGCAATCGTAACATTTTAATAAACCTGCCCATATTGACAGTATTTTCGTTTTTTGAGATACTTTTGTATCTCGTTTGCTTTGTTCTTGTGCTTTCTCAAAAATTTCTTTATCAATAATTGGTTCATGAGTGTTTTCAACTCTTACCCATTCTTCTTTTGGAACTGTTTCAACTTTATGCAATTTATAGCTTTTTGTTCTTCTTTTTCCTTGAATGGTATTTCCAATATATACTTCATTATTTAGAATGTTTCGGATGGTAGAGGGAGTCCAAGTATATTTATCTTCTTGTATTCCATAGTTATTATAATTCTGTCCTAGTTCTATTTTCTTGTACCCAGTTGGATTTAAAATTCCTAAATCATTTAGTCTATGACAAATTGCTATTTTTCCTAATCCTTCATTTACATTCCAGTCAAAAATTTTTTTAACGGTATCTGCCGCTATCTTATCAATAACTAATTTATGCTTGTCTTTTGTGTCTTTAATATATCCATATGGAGCAAATGCTCCTACAAATTCTCCTCTTTTCTTTTTTCCATTTAGTGATGTTTTTATTTTAATTGATGTATCTCTGGCATATTCATCATTTATTAAATTCTTAAATGGTACTAAAATTGTATTTGTACTTGCTGGATTTTTAAAACTATCTACTGAGTCATTAATAGCAATAAATCTTATATTAAACAACGGAAAAACTTGCTCTATATAGTTTCCTACTTCTATGTAGTTTCTCCCAAGTCTTGATAAATCTTTCACAATAACACAATTAATATTTTCATTTTTTATATCTTCTAGTAATCTTTGAAAAGAAGGTCTATTAAAGTCTGTTCCTGTATAACCATCATCTACATAAGTATCATAAACTATTAAATCATCATGTTCTTCTACAAATTGATTTAATAATGTTTTTTGACTAGTTACACTATTACTTTCTTGCTTTTCTTTTCCGTTTTTCTTCATCTTCTTGTGAAAGCCTTATATATAATGCAGTTGACCATATTTTTTTATTTGACATATTTTCATTAAAAGAATATTTTGATTTTCTTCCTACCATAAATTTTTATTTACCTCCGCCATCTATAATAACATGTCCAATAAAACTGTTAATTATTTTTTTGCTTTAAGATGTTTAATATACATTCTTCAAATGTTTTGTTGTTTTTGGAATATTCTATTTCTACTGTTATACCATCAATTTCTAGTTTATATGGATTTTTTGTTTTTGATAAATATTCTTTAAGTTTATTTTTCTTTTCCAATTTCTATTTTGTCCTTTCAATTTTCTTATTCAAGTTTATTAATTATAAAAATTTTTATTACAATTTTTTAAAACAAAAAAAGACTAGAATTTAGCATAAAGCTAATTTCTAGTTTCAAGTAGAATAGTTAAATTTCGTTATATATTTTTATAAATTCATTTATTAAAGCATCTTGTGAATATAATCTTTCTATTTTATTAGAAATTGCATTTCTATCAAATGAAACATCTCCATTTAAAATTTTCGTTACTGATTTAGCTAGGCTTTCTGCATCTTCAACATTTACTAACATTCCAACATCTGGAGTTACAAAATCAGGTAACCCTCCTTCATTTGTAGCTATCACTGGAGCACCACAAGCCATAGCTTCGATAGCTACTAATCCAAATGGTTCTCTTCTTGATGGCACACAAGAACAATCTGCTATATTATATATTTCTTTAAGCTTACTTTGTGGTTGATTTCCTATAAATTTTACATTTTTTAGATTCAATTTTTTTACTTGTTTTTGTAATGAATCCCTTAATTCTCCGTCACCTGCTATTATTGTTAAAATATTATCTTTTTCGTATAATGATGTAGCATTTAAGAGTACATCTACACCTTTGAAATTAGTTAATTTTCCCACAAAGCTTACTACTTTATCATAATCTTCTATTCCAAGAGAATTTAATACTTTAACCTTTTCTATACTATCATCTTTTGAGAATACACTCATATCTACGCCATTTCTTATCCATTTAGTTTTTCCTTTTGTTTTTGGTAAGATATTTTCTGCTAATTCATTACTATCTTTGGAAATTGTAACAATTACACTTGCATATTCTGCTGCTTCATTTGCCCAATTAGTTCCCCATTTTTCATTTCTTTTTTGTTCGTCTTGTATTCCCATTATATCTGTTCCATGACATGTTATTATCATTGGTATATTATGCTCTTTTGAACATTTAGCTGCAATTCCAGCTAATGTCCAGATATGTTGAGCATGCACTACATCTGGTTTAAATTCTTCAATTACTTCATTTATTTTTTTATAAAAAACTTGCTCATATTCTTTCTTTTGCTCTAAAGTCATATCTTTAAAATTAAACGTACTTCTTGGATGTGTTGTGAAGCAAGGAAAATTCATATTTATTTGACTTACTCCATGAATTTCTTCTTTGTTTTTAAAAAATACAGGATATAATTTAATATTTTCATATTGCTCATATTCTGACCTATTTTCTGGGAAAATAATAGCTGTTTCAATTCCCTTTCTTGTTAAACCTTTAGCAATATTAGCAGTGTATACTCCACTTCCAGAGCCAGTTAGTGGAAAATGGTTAATAAATAATACTTTCATCTCATCATTCCTTTCGTTTCTATATTATCACAAATTTTTAAAAATATAAATACACTTTGAATAATTCTTAATTTATTTGAATTTAACTATTTATGATAAAAAAATAACTAGAAATTAGATTTTTCTAATTTTCTAGTTATTTTTAATTAATTAGTTTTACATTTTTCTTTGCTTTATATAGAAAACTGCTGAACATATACTAAGTATTCCAATAAATATTATTATTAATACTCTGCTTGTTGCACCAGTATTTGGTAAAATTTTTCCTGTAACAATATCTTCATCCATAGTCTTCAATTCAGTTTTATCATTTGATGTTGGACTTTTTAATGTTACATTGTCTGTTTTTAATTCACTTGATGTTGAGTCATTTTGTACTGGACTACTTGGTATTGTATAATCTGGCTTTGGTTCATTTTGTGTTGGATCACTTTGTTGTGGGTTGTCATTATCTGGTGTACTTGGATCACCTTGTTGTGGATTGTCATCACCTGGTGTGCTTGGGTCACCTTGTTGTGGATTG
>CAZASP010000097.1:0-4663 GCA_964487865.1 uncultured Clostridium sp.
TTTCCATTTTTTGTCAATACTTTTTTATATTTTTTTGGAATTTTTTGTAAATTTTTTATTTTTTTTGCTAATTAATTATGTTTCTTAGATGTCTAATTTTAGGTTTCATAGGTAAAAAGAGGCTTTAAAGCCCCTCTTTATTGGTTTATCTTATTAATCTTATTCTCTGTGAATGATTTGGAATATCAATTTTTAGGTTACTATAGTTTAATTTTTCAATCCAGTTATATAATCTAGCCTGTAATACTTTTACATCTTTTCTATATTGTTTTGGCTCTTGAAAAATTATATTATGTATTTTTGCAGATAATTCCCCAAAATATATTTCATTGTTTTCTTGATTTTCTAAAATATTAATTAGCCACTGCATAATTTTAGTATTATAAAATTTTTCTTTTATAGTTTCTATAGAATCATCTTTATATATATCTAAAAAAGTTTCATCATCTAACATTTCTGTTGGCAAAGCATTAATTGGAAAATCATCTTGGAATAAAACATTATATGAGTTAATATTTTTAGCAATAATTTCTGTATTCCATTCATTTTTTGCAGTAGGTTTATAATTTATTGAATTGATTTGTGCTTTCATCTTTTTAAATAAATCATCATTCATTAGTAAAGCTTCTGAAAAAACTTCCTCTATTTGTATTCTTTCTTCAGCATCTAATTCAAATCTTTTGGACATTTCTAAATTTCCTCTTTTGTTAATACTTAATCCTTTATTAGTAGTATTAGCACTCCCCATATAACAAATGTTTTGGTCTAACACATAAACTTTTGCATGTAAATTAAACTGAGCATATAGACTCCAATTATTCTTTTTGCAATATTCATATATTTCTAAATCTGTTACTTTTGATAATATATCATCCAGTCTGAATCTAACTAATACTCTTTTTGTAATGTCTTCTTTTTTTCCTATTTGTTTGTCCAAAAATTCCAATGCCTCTTTCTTACAAAATGCAGTTATTATACTTACATTATTTTCTACTTTGTTTAATTCTTGTGATAATTCTTCTGTTAAATGTTCAAACATTAATATTCCCATTTTATTCGTCTCCATACTCTGATTTTATATATTTTGTTAATTTGAAATTCCAGTTATCAAGAAAGTCTTGTATCTTTTCTTCTTCATCTATTGGCATTTCATTCATTACTCTTGCAATTGAAGCTAAAAATATTTCAAATATATCAGTAATTTCCTTATTATCTTTTATTTTGCTAATGAACTTTTTATAAAATATATGATTGATATTTATTATGCAATTACAACTTACTCCTGTTGTTTCAATTTCAAAAAGATTTGTTCGTGCTAATGTTCCATATCCTATATTTACTTTATTTAATAATACCTTTTTTATATCATCTTCAGATGGCTCTTCTACACCTTTTATTTTTTTTAATATTTCTATTGCTGCATTTATCTTTTCTTCTTCGGACATTTTTTCTCTTTGCATATCTGTAATAGTTTTGATATCTTCTTTTTCCTCATCACAGTTATTTATAGTATTCTCACTATGAATTATCACTGCACCTGGTACCGATTTTTCTTCTCTTAATTTTGTATTTCTATTTCTCATACGCTGTATTGTTGATTCAATAACTTTATTTATTTGTAACCAAATTGGTTTTACATATTCATCTCCATACTCATAGGTATTCATTTCTATATCTTCTTCATCTGGCTTTTCTAAAATAACACCTTGTTTATTATTAGATACTCCAAAAGCTTCATCTAATTCTGGTTGAAATCTTATTTCACATCCCCACCATCTGTCTTCTGGTATATAATCAGCTTTTTCATTGAAACCAAATCTTCCAAAATCAATTTCTCTATTAGCTCTTATTATTGAGATTCCACTTAGTTTTTTTATAAATTCCTTTCCTACGCCAATAGAACCAGGTTTTTTACTTATGTACTTAGAACTATAAAATTTTTCCTTTACAATTGAAAACTTAATTATTACTTTACTTGTTTTTTTCTTTTTTTCCTTACTGTCATAATATTCTACTTGTATTTCATTTTCTCCATTTTCATTACTGCCCTCAATTATAAATGGTTGGAAAAACGGTTCTATGAAATTTCCTCCATTTCTTAATGCATATTCTGTTGGTTTGTTAGGATCTCCTAGAATTAAATTATTTTTCATCAAAAACAATGGATCATTAGGTATAATACTTTCATCTAAAGTTTCATTATCTGTACTAATCAAAAATATTCTTTGTTCTTTACTTTCTATAAGATACCTAAACTTTCTACCTAAATTTTTTTGCAAATTATCTAATAATGTACTTACTTTTTTAGGTAAATTTCTATCACACTTTTTCCATATTACTAATGTTCCCTTTTTTCTAAAATCTATTTCTTCATTATTAAACTTAGGCCATTTACTATGAATGTATTTATTATACTCATCTGGTATTTTTGCATTTTCAACTATAAAACTTATTTGTTGCTTTTTTTCTACTTCTTCTAAATCTAAATAAACATATTTACAATTTTGAATTCCTTCTTGCCATGAATATACTTCTACTCTTGTACATACTGACATAGACGCTTGTGTTAGTCCTACACCAAATCGACCTATTCCTTTTCTATTTTCTCTCTTTTTACTAGATCCTAATTTTAATGCTATACTTAAGGTTTGCTCATCCATTCCTGTACCATTGTCTAAAAAAGCAATTTGAGTTATTCCTTTTCCTCCATTTACCTCTCCTTCTGAAACTATAATAAATGTTTCTTTAGCTTTAGCCTCGATTGAATTATCTATAATCTCAGATATTGCATTATCTGCACTTCTATAGCCTGTACAACGAATAGTATCTGCTAAATATTGACTATCCATAAATCCATTTTCGTTTTCTTCCATTTTTAATTCCTCCAATACTTATTAAAATGATTAAATGCTAGTTTTTCATTATATTGCTCTAAATTATCTTTTATATCTATTAATTGACAGAATTCATTTCCTCCCATCTTTGGTCCACGCAATCCTCTACCTATCATTTGACTATATAATGATACTGAACTAGTTGGTCGTGTTATAAATACACATTTTATGTTTGTAGAGTCAAAACCTGTAGTCAATACATCATAATTTATTAATATTTTTATTTCATTATTTCTAAATTTTCTTATATTTTCTTTTCTTTCTTCGGGAGGTGTATCTCCATACACAGCAACATTTTTAATTCCATTCATTGTTAATATTGCTGACAGTCTTTTTCCATGTTTAACTGAACATGCGAATACTATCGTTGGGATTCCTCTTTCATTTAATTCCTTTAATTCTTTTAATATAGCTTTATTTCTAAACTTATTTTCTCCTATTTCTTCTATAAGTTTTAGAGGAAAGTCTTGATAGTCTTTTATCTGCATTAACTGTTCTTCTATTAGTAATTTTTCTTTATCTGATAATATTTCATATTCTAATCTTTTAGTCTGTAATTTTGCTAATATTCCTCTTTTTTGTAAGTATCTAATAACATCATCATCTTCTTCCATATTTGCATACTCATTTCTAGTAAGATTTATTTTATTTAATATATCTTTATCTATCTCTATTGAATAATTATCAAACATTTTACTTAATGCTTTACTTTCTAGATCGTTTTTTCTGCCTGGCGTTGCTGTTAATCCAATCATACTTCTATCGTCTTCGTTTTCACTATGTTTGCACATTAAATCTTCTAAAATAGTTTTTGTCTCATTTGCAAGAGCTTTATGTGCTTCATCATAAATTATTAACTTTACTCTACTATGAATTTTCTCGTATTTTTTCGAATTTTTTATAATCATTAGCTTTTGTATTCCTGCAAAAATAACCCCATCATCTATTTCTTCATCTTCAATATTATGTATATCCCATAATCTATATATTTTTATTTTTTCATTTCCTAAATGCTCCCACGTATTTTTAAAACTGTTTATTGCCTGCTGTAGCAACTCTTTTCTATCTGTAATCCATAAAACTATTCCTTCATTCTTCATTGTATTACTAATATATTCTGATATTATATGCATACTAGTTTTTGTTTTTCCTGTTCCTGTTGGCATTCTAATTAACATTCTTTTTAAAATAGATTTGCTCTCTAATCTATTTAATGTTCTTTGCTTTACTATAAACTGGTAGTCTTGGAGTTCAAAAAACCTTTTGTTGTTTTCAGAAACTTCTCCCGGAGTAATTACCTCTATTGATGAATCATATGTCTTTTTATCTTTTCTAAAATATTCTTCAGCATCTATATCAAATATATTCAAAAAAGCTTCTGAAACTTTAGATAGTTTCCATGTTTTTTTACAGAATGCCTGTTGAATATTTTCCCTATCTAAACTATTTTCATAACTCATTTTCATTGACTGTGCAATTTTATTAATTTCACTATTTGATAGACGTTTTATTAGTTCTAATCTCAGCTTTGAATCATCAAACATTTTCTCTCCATTCAACGCTATTATCATATTTACTAAATTTTCTCTTGAAGTAATATTTTCTATATTATTAAAATTGCATTCAACTAGTAACTCCTTATTTTCTGGACCAATTATACTACTAAGTGTTAGTTCCGTTGCTTGTTTTAGATATTGTTTTATTTTTTGTATATTCATATTACCTCCTACAATGTTTTTATTGCTTCTATTAATTTATCTATTTCTTCT
>CAZASP010000098.1:0-4615 GCA_964487865.1 uncultured Clostridium sp.
CTGGAGGAATTACACAAGCAATTGGTGCTTATAAAGTAAAAGTTAAAGATAGAGAAATTACATTCTTAGATACACCAGGACACGAAGCATTTACAAGTATGCGTGCAAGAGGTGCACAAATTACTGATATTGCTATATTAGTTGTAGCTGCTAATGATGGTGTAAAACCACAAACAATAGAAGCAATTAATCATGCAAAATCTGCAGGAATTCCAATAATTGTTGCAATTAACAAAATTGATTTACCAGATGCCAATATAGAAAAAGTAAAACAAGAATTAATGGCTTATGAGTTAGTACCAGAAGAATGGGGTGGAGATACAATTTATGTACCAATTTCAGCTAAAAACCATCAAAATATAGATCAATTATTAGAAATGGTATTACTTGAGGCAGATGTATTAGAATTAAAAGCAAATCCAAATAAACAAGCAAAAGGTACAGTTATTGAAGCAAGACTAGATAAAACAAAAGGTGCAGTTGCAACAATGCTTGTACAAAGAGGAACATTAGATGTAGGAGATACTATTGTTGTAGGATCTTCTATAGGTAGAATTAGAGCAATGAAAGATGACAAAGGAAAGAGCGTTAAATCAGCAGGTCCTTCTACTCCAGTAGAAATAATGGGATTAACTGAAGTGCCATCAGCAGGGGATACATTTTATGAAGTAAAAAATGAAAAGATGGCAAAACATTTAATTGAAAGAAGAAAGCGCCAAGAAAGAGAACAAGCAATTAATAGTAATACAAAAGTAACATTAGATAATCTATTTAGTCAAATGGAGGAAGGAAACTTAAAAGTATTAAATTTAATTGTAAAAGCAGACGTACAAGGTTCAGTAGAAGCGGTTAAACAGTCATTAGAGAAACTAGAAAACGAAGAAGTTAAAGTAAAAGTTATTCATAGTGCAGTAGGAGCTGTTAATCAGTCAGATGTTACTTTAGCAAAAGTATCAAATGCAATTATTATTGCCTTCAATGTAAGACCAGACAGTATGGCAAAAGAAATGGCAGAAAAAGATGAAGTAGAAATTAAACAATACTCAATTATTTACCAAGCAATAGAAGATGTTGAAGCAGCAATGAAAGGTATGTTAGATCCTAAATATGAAGAAAAAGTAATTGGTAATGTAGAAGTAAGACAAACATTTAAGATATCAAATGTGGGAACAATTGCAGGTGGTTATGTAATATCTGGAAAAGTTGAAAGAAATGCAGGAGTAAGAGTTATTCGTGAAAATGTTGTTATTCATGATGGACACTTAGCAACTTTAAAGAGATTTAAAGATGAAGTAAAAGAAGTAGGAAAAGGCTTTGAATGTGGAATACAAATTGAAAATTATAATGACATTAAAGAAGGAGACATTATAGAAGTGTATGTTATGGAGGAGATTAAAAGATAATTCTTTGTTATTATCAAAATTAAAATACTTATATTTTTAAATAGTAATTAACAATTTGAAAAGGAGTGTGAAAAATGCCGGAAAATCAGACTAGGTTGGGACGAATTGATGAAGAATACAGAAAAGAATTAAGTCAAATTATTGATTATGAACTAAAAAACCCCAATATAACAGGTTTAATAAGTGTAACCAAAGTAAAAGTTACTAATGACTTAAAATATGCAAGAGTTTATGTTAGTATATTAAATGCAAAAAACATAAAAGCAACTTTAGCGGGACTAAAAAAAGCTTCAGGTTTTATTAGAAGTGAGTTAGCAAAAAGAGTGAATTTAAGAAACACGCCAGAATTAATTTTTGAATTAGATGACTCATTAGAATATGGAGCAAAAATAGATACTATTTTAAAAGAAATAATGCCAAAAAAAGAGGAGTAAAATATGACACTAGATGAAATTTTAATAGAAATAAAAAAAGCTGAAAAAATTGTAATTTTAACACACGAATCACCAGACGGTGATGCTGTTGGTAGTAGTTTAGCAGTAAAATTAATTGTAGAACAATTAGGTAAAAATGCAGATGTAATTATTCCAGAATATTCTAGAATGTTCAATTTTTTACCATCAGCAGATGAAATTAAAAGTGATTCTGAAATAAAAGATTATGATTTAGCAATTTCGGTAGATTGTGCTAATCTAAAAAGGCTAGCTAAAAATGAATATTTTGAAAAAGCTAGAAAAACCATTGTAATAGATCATCATGGAACAAATAATATGTTTGGAGATTTAAACTATGTTAATCCAGTATCTCCAGCATGTTGCGAAATATTAGCAAGTATGGCAGACTACTACAACATAAATGTTTCAAAAGAAATAGGTACTTGTATTATGACAGGAATAATAACTGATACAGGTGGATTTCGTCATATTGGAATTACACCAGATACTTTTGAATACACAGCAGAATTAATAAGAAAAGGTGTAGACGTTCCAGATATTTATAAAAGAACGATGAGGACTAAAACAAAAGCAAATTTTGAACTAACCAAAAGAGTAATTGATAGAATGGAATTGCTAGAAAATGGAAAGGTTTCATTTACTTATATTAATACAAAAGATGAAATAGAAGTAGGTGCTGAACCTGGTGACCATGAAGGATTAGTAGATATTGGTAAAGACATTGAAGGAGTTAAAGTTTCTATATTTATTAGACAAAAAGAGGAACAAGAATTATATAAAGTATCTTTACGTTCAGAAGATGATATCAATGTATCAGATATTTGCTTTGTATTTGGTGGTGGTGGTCATGCAAGAGCTGCAGGAGCATTAATACCAGGAAATATTGAACAAGTAAAAGAAAAATTGATGAAAGAAATAAGAAAATGGATGGAATCTTAATTATTAATAAACCACAAAAATGTACTTCACATGACATAGTGCAAAAAGTAAAAAAATTAACCAAACAAAAAATAGGTCATACAGGTACATTAGACCCAATGGCAACAGGAGTGTTGCCATTATTAATAGGAAAAGGAACTTTAACTTCAAAATACTTAATTAATCATGATAAAAAATATCAAGTTACAATAACATTAGGGAAAAAAACAGATACTGGTGATAGTGAAGGAAAAGTAATAGAAAAAAAAGAACCTCTAAAAGAAAGTTTTACAAATGAGCATGTAGAAAAAATCTTACAAACATTTTGTGGAAAACAAGAGCAAATACCACCTATATATTCTGCAATAAAAGTGAAAGGTAAAAAACTTTATGAGTATGCACGAAAAGGACAAAAAGTGGAAATTGAACCAAGAAAAATAGAAATCTATGACATTAAATTACAAAAAATTGATACAGAAAACAAACAAATTCAATTTGAAGTACATTGTTCAAAAGGTACATATATTAGAAGTCTATGCGAGGATATTGCTAGTAAATTAAATACTGTTGGTTATATGTCAAGTCTAAATAGAACACAGGTAGGAAATTTTAAAATTGAAAATGCAATTACAGTAGAAGACTTGGAAAAAAATATAGATAATGATAAATTTATATTACAAAACTTAATAACATTAGAGCAATTATTTAAGGATAAAAAAGATATACAATTAGATGAAAGAAAATTATCATTATTTTTAAATGGTGTTCAATTAACTCAAAAATATGATGACGGAATTTATAAAATTTATTGCAGAAAAAAATTTATAGGAATAGGTGTTATAAAACATGGACTTCTAAAAAGAGATATTATTTTATAACAGAATAAAATAAAAATCACTTTCATATATTTTATTAAAAGTATAGGGAGTGATTTTTTTGTATTATATCCAAGAAGTTGACAAGCCTAGTATATTAGCAAATTTATTTAATATTATTAAATGCAAAGAAGATAAAATCATTTTACCAATTAATGAAGAAAGTCAAATATCTCTAAAAAAAACAGAAAAGTTAGCTTTAAAAACCAAGAAAATATTAGATAAAACCATTAGTAAAAAACTTGTAATTAGTAAAAATATAAAAAAAAGAGAAGAATATGTAAATTTACTACAAAGTTATGGTTTCAATATTGTAGATGGAAAATGGCTGTTTGAGGTGCTTTCTGGTAAAACATTAGATTATATTATTCAAAAAATTGGAACTAAAAAGGAAGAAACTCAAATTTCTATTTTAATTAATGATTTAACAGAATACATGCTGGCAAATATAAGGCAAATGGCAAAAGAATATAAATGTGTAAATATAATAACAAATCACATAGAAAAGTTTAGGAAAATTGAACATCAAATTTTTGAAGAAGATGGCATTATGATAACTGTTGGAAATAATAAAAGAAAAGGTCTTGCTAAAGCCAAATTAATTCTAAATGCTGATTTTCCACAAGAATTAGTAAATATGTATGAAATTTATGAAAAAGCTATTATTGTGAATATTAAAACACATGTTAGAATTACTAAAAAGAGATTTAATGGTATTAGTATTAATAGTTATGATATTACTTGTCAGAGTTTAGAAGGTTTTGATTATGATAGAGCAAATAAGTATAAGGCTTGTGAGATTTATGAGGCAAATATTAATAAGAAACAGACCTTTGGAGATGTTATGAAAAAAATTGAAAAGGATAAAGTTGAAATTAGTAAGTTGATAGGGATAAATACTACAATTAAGTAATTAATATAATTATGTATTGCTTAGGTACTATAAAAGTTTAATATATTTTTT
>CAZASP010000099.1:0-2441 GCA_964487865.1 uncultured Clostridium sp.
CAAACTGGACAAACCCAATCATCTGGTAAATCTTCAAATTCTGTTCCTGGTTTTATTCCAGCTTTTTCATTTCCTGATTTTGGATTGTAAATATATTTACATTCTACACATTCATATCTTTGTGATTCAATTTTTTCTGATTTGAAATTTTTATATCCTAGTCCTAATGCAATAATTACCATAAGTAAAAATGATAATGCTTTCCATATTCCACTTTCTAAAAATATTATAGCAAATAACCCAAGAGTCGCACTAATTCCATATAAGATAAGTACAGCTTGTTTTTGGCTAAATCCTCTTGCAACAATTAAATGATGTAAATGTGATTTGTCTGCTTTAAAAATTGCTTTTATAGATTTTCCTTTAATAAGTCTTCTAATAATTGCCCAAATTGTATCAAATATTGGCAATCCTAATGTTAATAAAGGTAATACAATAACAGCAGCCGTATATGTTTTTGCTACTCCTAGAATAGATATAATTGAAAGTGAAAATCCTAAGAAATTTGAACCTGTATCACCAATAAAAGTTTTAGCTGGTGCAAAATTAAATGGTAAAAATCCAACTAATGCTCCCGCTAATGCAGTTATTAACAATATTGATATTAATGGTGAACCGTTTAATACAAATATAATTAGTAATGAAATTGCTGATATTACAGAAATTCCCGCTGATAATCCATCTAATCCATCTATTAAGTTTATTGCATTTGTTACGCCTACTATCCACCCAATTGTTAAAATAATGGAAAATGCTTCTCTCAATTCATTTGATGTAATAAAAGCTGGTGTTATTTCATCAATTCTTATTCCGAATGCTACAACTATTATTGCTGCAATGGTTTGTCCTAGTAATTTAACAACTGGTTTTATTGTTATTATATCATCTATAATACAAAATATGGATATTACAATAATTCCTAAAAGCATTCCTAGTAATTTTATCCCATATTGTTCTGGTCCAAACAAATTTATTTTGTGTTCTAAACTCATTACTATTAATAAATATCCTACAGCTACTAGGAAACCTAATATAACTGCTGGTCCACCAAATTTAGGCATAGCTTTATTATGCATTCTTCTTTTGTCTTTTGGTACATCTACTGCTCCTACTTTTCGTGCTATTTTTATAGTATATGGCGTTGCCATAAAAGTTACAATAAAAGCTAGCAAGAAAGCAATGGCTATATCTCCCCACATAGGCTTTGCCTCCTATTATTTCATGTTTTCTTCTTCTATTTTCTCAATTAATTTTATTCTTTCTTCGTGTCTGCCACCTTCAAATTCTGTAGCAAACCACATCCTTATAATACAAATGGCTTCATTTACTGTTACGTCATCTGCTCCAATTGCTAAAATGTTACTATCATTATGCAATCTTGAATACTTAGCTGTATATTCGTTGTGACAAGGTGCACATCTAATTCCTTTAAATTTGTTAGCACAAATGCTCATTCCAATTCCAGAACGACATATTAATATACCTTTTTCACATGCTTTAGATTGTACTTGCTTTGCAACTGCTTTTGCAATGTTAGGGTAATCTACACTTTCTTCGTTCATACATCCTTCGTCTTTATATTTTATTTGTTTTTCGTCTAAATATTTTTTTATTTCTTCTTTTAATTTATAACCACCATGATCACTACCGATTGCTATCATATTTATCACTCCATTTCCTTAACAAATATATCATAAATTAGTATTACTAGTCAACAAATTATATATCAAAAAGTTTAATATATTTTTATAGTAAAAAAATGCTTTGACTACAATAATTATTTTGAATTTCACTTGCTTTTTACAAAGAAATATGTTAGAATATCATATGTTATAGTTTAGTATGGACTAAGAGGAGGTGCTTAAAAGAATGCCAAATATTAAATCAGCTAAGAAAAGAGTTAAAGTAATTGAAAAGAAAACTTTAAGAAATAATATGATAAAGTCTGGATATAAATCAGCTGTTAAGAAATTTGAAGAAGCAATAGCTACTGGTAAAATGGATGAAGCTAAGGTTTTATTCTCAGAAGCTACAAAGAAAATTGACCAAGCTTGTACTAAAGGTGTTATTGCTAAAAATACAGCTGCTAGAAAAAAATCTAGCTTATCAAAAAAATTAAATGCAGCTAATGCTTAAGACTGAAATAATGGTGTTAAACACCAATAAAGATTATGCATAGTTTTTATAAAAAAATGACTTTTTTCGTTTTTAAAAAGTTATTTTTTTTCTTATTCCTTATTATATAATTCTATTAATTATTAATAAGGAGTTTTTTTATGCTTTTTGATAATGTTGTAGATGCTAGAAGAACTATAAGAAAATATAAAAATTTAGAAGTTACTAATGAAGAGATAACTTCTATTATTAAAAGTGCTATGTTAGCCCCATCTGCTAAAAATAGGCAGCCTTGGAGATTTTATATTCTAGATGAAAAGCAAAAA
>CAZASP010000099.1:2541-4171 GCA_964487865.1 uncultured Clostridium sp.
AATTGGACATCCAGAAGAACTTCCAAAAAGAAGAGAAAGATTAAATATACAAGACCTTATAATAAATAAAAATTGCCAATAGATAAATTATATATCTTTTGGCAATTTTTTAATACAGATGTTCAAAGTCTAAACTCCTTTTTGAGTTTTCTTTTTTCCTCTTCTAATCTTTCTTTATAAGATAAATTTATCAATACTTGACTATTTCGTTTTATTTCAAATTCTGTCCTGCATTTGCATTTTAATCTCAGAGATTTCTCTTATTAGTCTAGCTTTTCTTTTTCCATCCGTACCACTTTCTACAAAATGATTGTAGAATATATTTAATTGTTCGTGACATTCATCACAATGAAAGGGTTTAATAATGGCTTTTTCACCGTGAAATTCATTGCACCGATTTCCCCACCAAGAGATAAACGTTCGGTGTAATTCTTTTTCTGGAATCTGTTTTAATACTTCAATAAATTCCCAATCATAGATAATTTCATACCTTCCTTGATTATACATATGTTTTACCAAAGTATAATCTTTGATGTTTAGTGGGAATAAAACTATCGCCGTGCTTTTAGGACAATTCTCGATAATCCAATGAATTGAAGCTACCACATTTTGAATTTGTTCTTCTATGGTAAGTAATGGTGCTCCTACCATCAAATTAAGACTAACTGATGAACCATTGTTTTCACACATCCATATAGTTTCAAGCAATTGCGTGATATCCATATGTTTGTTGTAAATTTTAACAATATCCACTTGTGTCGATTCTAACCCTAACTCAAAAGAAAATTCTTTTGGAAAAACAAGTTGTTTAATTTTCTTTACTCGTTCTTCCGTTAATGTTTCATAATGAGTTTCAATTTGAATTAAATTTACATTTGTCCTTGCTACCCGTCTTATGATTTTATCTTGCAAATCTGTTGGAAGTTCATATGTGTCTAAAAAACTTCCAGAAGATTCTAAAATAATGGTATTCATATCCTCCGGCAAATTGTTACAGATTTCATCTACATCTTTGAGAATTTCCTCTTTTCTAATAGGATGATTAAATCCATAATTGCACATAGTGCAAGCATATTTACATCCCTTTGATGGTACATAAAGTTGATACGTTGCTCCCTTGGTATTAATTAATTGTGCATTCACTTCTCTTCCTGCTTTAAAATCATCTTGCATCCGCATTTTCCACACAGCTTGTGTCAATATTTTATCCATAAGTTTCTCCTTTCATAAATTAACATAAATCTACTTACCTTTTTGGTGTCTTATGTTAATTGTAATATTTTTTTATAAAATATTAGCGACTATTTTGGTATGAAAATAGTCGCTTTTTCTATACTATTGGTATGTACAGTCTTGTTATTTTATCATCAATATATTCTTCTATATCTGGCATATCATCTAAATTATATCCTAGATTTGGAATAATATGTGTATATATATATCTAGTAAATTGATAAACCTTATCCCCATTAATAGTATTCAATTGAAATACTAAAAATTTTTTATTAATTATACTATATTTTTTACTTTTTGGAAATTGAATGGTATTTCCAATATAATAAGTTGCCTTCTCATCATCATTCTGCATATTTCTACTGTATTCAACAATTCCATAAGAATATTTTCCAAA
>CAZASP010000100.1:0-4149 GCA_964487865.1 uncultured Clostridium sp.
ATTTCTACCATAAATGTACTTTGTCCCATGCTTAAATCATCAGATGCTCCCACTCTGGTAAATATTTTGTCAACTACTCCTATTTTTGCTGTTTCTGCTGGTACAAAGCTTCCTACTTGTGCCATTAATGTTATTAATGCCACTTGTCGCATATAAGTAGATTTACCAGCCATGTTTGGACCTGTTATAATTGATAATCGATTTTCTTGTTTGTCAAGGTAGGTATCGTTTTCTACAAATCCGCCTTGTCCTAATATTTTTTCAATAACAGGATGTCTTCCATTTTTGATATCAATTACTCCAGATGAGTTTACCTCTGGCATGCAGTAATTCATGTCTTCAGCTACTTCTGCAAAAGATGTTATAACATCTAAGTTTGAAACAACTTCACTAGTTTTTTGTAGTCTTTTTATATTCTTTGAAATTTCTTCACGAATTTTTACAAATGCTTCATATTCTAAGTTGACTACTCTTTCTTCTGCTCCTAAAATTTGGTTTTCTAGATTTTTTAATTCTTCTGTTATATATCTTTCAGCATTAGTCAAAGTTTGTTTACGTATAAATCTTTCCGGTACTTGATTTAAATAAGATTTTGTTACCTCTATAAAATATCCAAATACTTTGTTAAATCCTACTTTTAGGTTTTTAATTCCTGTTCTTTCTCTTTCATCTAATTCTAGTTTGACAAGCCAATTTTTTCCTTCGGTTTGTGCTGTTTTTAATGTATCAATTTCTTTATCATATCCTAATTTAATTATGCCTCCATCTTTAATTGTCATAGGAGGATCATCAATAATAGCACTATCTATTAATTGGTAAATATCTTGCAATTCGTCTAAATTTTCTGCTAATTCTTTTAATAAATTGCTTTTACATTCTGATAGACACTTTTTTATTTCTGGTAATTTTAATAAAGAATTTTTTAATGTAATCATATCTCTAGCATTTGCATTTCCATAAGCCATTTTACCAGCTAGACGTTCAATATCATATACTTTTTTTAAGTTATCAACAATGTCTCCTCTTAAAATTAGATTATCTTTTAGTTCTTTTACCCCATCTAATCTTTTATTAATTTCTAAAACATCTACTAATGGGTCATTTAGCCATCTTCTTAAACATCTTCCCCCCATTGCTGTTGAGGTTTTATCTAATACCCATAATAGTGTTCCTTTTTTAGATTTATCTCTCATTTTTTCTGTAATTTCTAGGTTCCTCCTTGCATTAATATCTAGAGCCATATACCTAGATAATGGATATATAACTATTTTGTTTATGTGGTCTAAAGTTGTTTTTTGTGTTTGTTCTATATATTCTCTTAAAGCATGAATAGATGCAATAGATAATTTTCTATCTTGCATATCTTCTATTTTTTTACCTTGATTATCAACAATGTTGAATTGTAATTCTAAGTTTTCAATTTCTGTTTTAAAAAATTCGTCATTAAATTTTGTTATATATATGTTTTCAAATCTTTCTTTTATTTTGTTAATTTCTTCTGTACAGTCAGCCATCATACTATTTACAACCAATTCTGATGGCGTGTATCTTGCTATTTCATCTAATAGCATAGGAAAATTATTATTATCTTTAATTTCAGCAGAGTAAAATTCTCCTGTTGATACATCACATATACTAATTCCAAAATAAATGCCAGATTTAAATATAGACATTATATAATTATTTTTTCTTTCTTCTAGCATATTGCTTTCTACTACTGTACCAGGTGTTACTATACGAATAACTCCTCTCTTGACTATTCCCTTAGTTGTTTTTGGATCTTCTAATTGCTCACAAATGGCTACTTTATAGCCCTTACTTACCAATTTTGCTATATACATTTCAGCAGCATGATGAGGAACACCTGCCATAGGTGCTCTTTCTGCTTGTCCACAGTCTTTACCAGTTAAAGTAATTTCTAATTCCCTTGCTGCTAAAATAGCATCATCAAAAAACATTTCATAGAAATCACCTAGTCGATAAAATAAAATACAATCTTTGTATTGTTCTTTTGTTTCGATATATCTTTGCATCATTGGTGAGTATTCTGCCATTTATATTTCTCCTTTCAAATACCACATATGTTCTGAAATAATTTTTAATTCGACCATTTCTCCAATTAGTTTTTTATCCCCTTCAAAAATAACTACTTTATTACTATCTGTTCTACCTGTTAACAGATTTTTATTGTTTTTGCTTTCTCCTTCTACTAAAACTTTTTGCATTGTTCCAATATACTTCTTGTTTGTTTCTTCAATTTGACTTTCAACTAAAGCTTTTAATTTATCAAATCTTTTATGTTTTTCTTCTTCTGGTATTTGATTTTCCATTTTATCTCCTGGAGTTCCTATTCTTCTTGAATAGATAAACATATAAACTTGCTCAAATTTAACTTTTTTTACCACATCTAAAGTGTCTTCAAATTCTTCCTGCGTTTCTCCAGGAAAGCCAACAATAATATCTGTTGAAAATGTTACATTAGGAATTTTATTTTTCATTTTTTCTACCAAAGCTATATATTGTTCTTTGGTATATTTTCTATTCATTTCTTTTAATACTTTTGTATTTCCAGCTTGCAAAGGTAAGTGTACTAACTTACATACCTTATCACAGTCCCTTATTGCTTCTATTACATCATCTGTAAAATCTTTTGGGTGTGGAGATATAAAACGAATTCTTTCTATTCCATCAATTTTGTTAATAGCTTTTAATAAAGTGGCAAAGGAATTAACTCCTTCGTATTCTTCAAATTCTATTTTCTTTTCTTTTTCTACTCTTAAATATGAATTAACATTTTGACCTAACAATGTGATTTCTTTGTAGCCTTGTTTTGCTAATTTGCTTACTTCATCTATAATTGCTCTTGGCTCTCTACTTCTTTCTCTTCCACGTACATAAGGCACAATGCAATAACTACAAAAATTATTGCAACCATTCATAATTGTAATAGAAGCTTTTATTTCACTTTCTCTTTTTATTGGTAATCCTTCAAAAATTTTGCCGTCTATATCAATAACGTCTTCTAATTTTTTCTTATCTTCTAATGTTTTATATAGATTTTCTGGGAACTTGTATAATGTGTGTGTTCCAAATATTATATCTACAAACGGATAACTTTCTTTGATTTTTTTGGTAATGTGTTTTTCTTGCATCATGCAACCACCAATTGCAATGATAATTCCTTTTTCTTCTTTTAGCTTTTTTAATTCTCCTAATTTACCAAATAGTCTTTCTTCTGCATTTTCTCTTACACAACATGTGTTAAACAGTGCTAAGTCTGCTTCTTCTTGTTTTTCAGTTTTTATGTATCCCATTTCATCTAACATTCCACATAGTTTTTCAGAGTCATTTTCGTTTAATTGGCATCCCATTGTTAGTATGGTATATTTTTTCTGTTTGTTTTGGTTGTACTCTTTTACTTTTTTTATATATTGTTTTTGGGTTTCTATTTCATTCATTGTGTGCCTTGTTTCTCCTTTTTTTAATGTCTTCCTTATTTTATTACAAATTTCGCTGTTTTTCAAGTTTTTTTGAAAGAATAGGGAAAGTTTAATATATTTTTTAGTATGAATTCTAAATAATTATAGTAATAAAAAAAGACTGAATTAATTTCAGCCCATTTTACTTGCTTATGCAAGTCCATATTTCTTTTTAAATTTGTCTGCTCTACCACCAACTGTTTCTTGTCTTAAATTACCAGTCCAGTATGGATGACATTTTGAACAAACGTCTACTTTTAAATCTTTTTTTGTTGAACCAACTTCTAATACATTGCCACATGCACATGTAATTGTTGTTTGGTTATAGTTTGGATGTATTCCTTCTTTCACTTTCAGTTCACCTCTTTTTTTCGTAAAGATAATTTGACTGTTTTTTATCATAACATATTTTTCAAATTTTTTCAAGTATTATTTTTTATTTTGTTCACTTTGTTGTTCCTGCATATATTGTGCAGAATATAGCATTTCTTTATTTAATGACAATTTGTTTACTAATTTTCCCATAATATTGAAAATACAAGCTATAATTAAAATAAGCATTCCTATTTTTTTCCAATTTCTACGTAACATTTCTTCTCTTCCTTTCAAAAATACTACATATTAATTATACTTTTATTTTTAGAATTTGTCAATATTTTCGCGTTTTTTG
>CAZASP010000101.1:0-4128 GCA_964487865.1 uncultured Clostridium sp.
TGCTTGTGTTACTTTTTGTCCTAAATAATTTTCAGCATCTGCTTTTAATTTTTGTAATATCATAGCTGAAATTTCTTGTGGTGAAAATTTATCACCTTCTATATTAACTTTTTCATTTGTTCCCATTTTTCTTTTGATTGATATAACAGTATTATCTGGGTTAGTAACTGCTTGACGTTTAGCTATTTGTCCTACTAGTCTTTCTCCATTTTTAGAGAATGCAACTACTGATGGAGTTGTTCTATTACCTTCTGCATTAGGTATTACAACTGCTTCTCCTCCTTCCATAACTGCTACACATGAATTTGTTGTTCCTAGGTCAATTCCTATGATTTTTCCCATTTTAAAATCCTCCTTAAAATATATTTTATATTTAAAAAATTAATAACTTAATTTGCAACAACTACCATTGAATGTCTAATGACTTTATTTCCAATTTTGTAGCCTTTTCTAAATTCTTGTGCAATTTCCTTTTCTCCTAAATTTTCATCTTGTATGCTACTTACTGCTTCATGAAGTTCTGGATCAAAGGTTTCACCAACTGTTTTTATTTCTTGTACTCCTTTAGTTGCTAAAACATCTTTGAATTGTTTTAATACAAGTTCTACACCTTTTTTATATTCCTCATCTTGTGTTTCAACCTTTGTAGCATTTTCTAAATTATCTAGAACTGGTAATGTTGCTTCTATAACATCAGCAAGAATTAAATTATATAAGCTTTCTCTTTCTTTACTACTTCTTTTTTTGAAATTTTCAAATTCTGCTAAAATTCTCTTATATCTATCATCTAAATCATCATAGTCCTCTTTTGGTACCATTTCTTTTTGCTTATCTTCTTTTTTCTCATTTTTTTGTTCATTTTGGGTATTCTTTTTTTCTAACTCTCCCTCATGTTTGTTTTTTTCTTCTGACATTTCTTTTCCTCCTTCTTATTTATTATTACCATTTAGTTTTTTGTTTATATATTTCATTACAGATATTACTTTAGAATAATCCATTCTCTTTGGTCCTATAATTCCAATTGTCCCTAAATCTTTTCCATTAACTTTATGTTTGAAGGTTACAACACTAAAATCTTTTAATTCTTGTTTTTCGTTTTCTTCGCCTATATATACGTTGATGTCTTCTGCAAATCCTGAATTTAACATGTCTGCAACTAATTCTTTGGTATCTAATATATTTATAAAGTTTTTTGCTACTTCTAAACTATTAAATTCTGGCAAATCAAATGATTTATTTGCACCTTCTAAATATATTTTGTCTTCTTCTTGTAATACTTTCTTAATTTGCTCAATTATTGGTTTTATAACATTTACGCTATATGTCATCTCATCATATAAGTATTCTTCGAGTGGTCTATCTATTGTTTCTATTGGTTGGTTTTTTAATTTTTGATTGAACATATAGTTCATTGTTTCTACTTGTTTTTCTGTTACATCTTCGTCAAATTTAATTATTGTTTCTTTAACCAAACCAGTGTCTGTTAAGATTACTGCCATCATCATTCTTGAACCTAGTAAAACGAATTTGATTTCTTCGATTAGCTGTGTGTTTGTTTTTGGTCCGATTAAAACTGTTGTATAATGAGTAACTTCTGATATTGTATTTGCTGTTATTTTTGTTAAATCTTCAATTTCATTTACTTTTGTTTCAAGTTTTGAACTTATATATTTTATTTCTTCTAAACTTATGTCGTTATCATTTAAGAGTTCATCTACATAGTAACGATAACCTTTTGCAGATGGGATTCTTCCGCTTGAGGTATGAGTTTTGTCTAAATAACCTGTTTTTTCTAGTTCTGCCATTTCGTTTCGTATGGTTGCACTACTACAGTCTAGTCCATAGTTGTGTGTTAGGCTATTTGAACTAACCGGCTCTGCTGTGTTGATATATTCTTCTACAATTGCTTGTAAAACCTTCTTTTTTCTTTTATCCAACACTTCTTCACCTCTTTTAGCACTCTTAGGGTTTGTTTGCTAACCCTTTATATATTATATCCATTTTTAGCACTTGTCAATACTTTCTGCTAAAATTTTTTTAATTATTTTTTATGAATAAAAACGCCACTTTATATAGCAGCGTTTTTGAACATTTAAATATCTATTTTTTATTTTTCCAATTTTAATATATCAAAAAATCTTTCTTCTTTTTCTTTTAAATTTTGCGAATCTTCAAAATCAATTCTACCTTCGCCTTGATTCAATAAATCTTCTTTATCTAGTATGTCCTTTAAATGTTTTGCTAAATTAGGAGTTCCATTAAAAAATTGAACTTCTCCTAGTATTTCTTTAATCTCATCTTGAATTAATGGATAATGTGTACAACCTAATACAACATTTTGTACTTTTCCTTTATAATTTTTTAAGTGCTGTTCCAAATATTTTTTTATTTCTTCTTTTTTTCCTTGTTCTATTATATCTGCTAAACCTATACAAGGTAATAAATAAGTTTTATGGTTATCATATTTTTTTAGTAATAAATTAAATTTTTCACTTTTAATTGTACCTTGTGTAGCCATTACTAATGTTTCTTTATCATATGCATAATCATGTACCATTTTGTATGCTGGTTCTATTGCAACAAATTGTATCTGCGGATATTTCCCTCTAAGAAATTTTACAGCTTTGCTACTAGCTGTATTGCAGGCTATTACTATTATTTTACAGTCTTTTTTCAATAAATATTGTACGATATTGTCACATATTTGCTTTATTTGCTCATCTGTTTTATTTCCATAAGGATTGTTTTTTGAATCACTATAATAAAAGTAATTTTCTTTTGGTAATACTTTTATTATTTCTTTTAAAACTGTAATACCACCTATTCCAGAATCGAAAATTCCAATTGACCCACTTTTATTCATTTGTTTTCCCTCTATTCCTTATTTTTTTAACGTATAAAATTAGTAGATATAATAGGTTCATTTTTTGGTAATTCTATTCCTGCATTTTTTCCAGCTTCAATAGATTTTAATAACCATGCCATATTATTTCCGAGTGTTCTCATTGTTTGCATGCCTTCCTCATCTTGTTTAACTTGTTCTGGTGTGTTTCCATGAACCATGTTCCAATATTGAGATGATACAATTGGCATATTACTAATACCAAAATATTTGTTAATTCTATCTATTGTTGCTGTTGCTCCTCCTCTTCTACAGCTTGTTACACATGAGGCAGGTTTATTGCTAAATAGATTTCTTCTACCATAAAAAACTCTATCCATAAATGAACTTATCATACCAGAACTTCCTGCAAAATGAACAGGTGTGCCGAAAATAAATCCATCTGTTTTAGGTACTTTTTCTAAAAATTCATTGACTTTATCATCAATAAAACATTTTCCTGTTTTAGTACAACTTCCACAACCTATACAACCTGAAACTGGTTTATTTCCTAACCAAAAAATTTCTGTTTCAATACCATTTTTGTTTAAACTATTTTCCACCTCTTTTAATGCTGTGTATGTACATCCTTTTTCATGTGGACTACCATTTACTAAAATAACTTTCATTTTTAACATCATCCTTTCATAGTTTTTAATGAATTTTGACACAGACAAAATTGTAATTATTTTTCAACCTTTGCATTCCTAATTTTATTGTATGTATATTTTTTTATTTTATTTTTAAAGCTTAGATTTTTCTCTAAGCTTCTTTTATATCTTTATAAACTATATCTTCTAAATAATTTTTGCTTTCTTGCAAACAATTTCTAATTTCTGTCGCACTTATTGGATATTTTTCTCTTTTTCTATCTACTTGTACTTCTTGCACTTGTAAATCCCTTGCAACAAATTTTCCATAAGGCTCACTATTGTAAAAATGTGTAACTTTAATATCTTTTATTTTCTTTTTTATATAATCTGTTTGTATTTTTACACTTTCTTCATCTAGTCCATATTGTTCTGGTGGATGTTTAGCATATATTAAATTTATTTCCGGATAAATTTGCTTAATCCAGTTTCCCCTTACTTCGAGTGGCACATCTGTTACTTTTGTTTCATATATTATTACATATACTTTGTCCATTTCATTTAATGCTTTTTCAATTAAATATTGATGTCCGCTTGTGTAATGGTGCAAATTTTCCTATGGTAAATCCTATTTTCATTATAACAATAACCTTTCAT
>CAZASP010000102.1:0-3930 GCA_964487865.1 uncultured Clostridium sp.
TGTAAAACGTTCTACGCTGGAGCAATGGTTCAAAGGGGAACCGGGAAGCGACGAATCTATTGAACTTTTAAAATACCTAGTAAAAGGAGCCAGAATTATATCAATAACTGGTGAGCAAGGTTGTGGTAAAACAACAATGCTTATGGGTATGATAGAAAACATTTATGAAACTATGAATATCCGTGTTCAAGAAACAGCATTCGAGCTTCACTTAAGAAAAATATATCCAACTAGAAACATATTAACTTTTAGAGAAACAGAAACAATATCAGGACAAGAAGGTTTGGACGTTCAAAAGAAAACTGACGGTTCTGTAAATATCATAGGAGAGGTTGCAACAGACCCCGTAGCTGCTTGGATGATACAAGCTGCCCAAGTAGCATCTAAATTCACATTATTTACACACCACGCAAAAACATTTCCAAACTTAGTAACAGCACTTAGAAACTCAATGCTTAGAATTGGACAATTTAACAACGAAAAAACAGCAGAAGAACAAGTTGTACAAGTATTGAATTTTGATATACACTTAACTAAAGACTTCAAAGGAAAAAGATATGTAGAAAGAATTACAGAATGTATTCCAGTAGAAGAAAAAAACGAATACACATTTGACCATAGAAATGAAAAAACATTAGAAGGAAAATTTGATAAATTCTTTGATAATGCAACACATTATTTTGAAAAAGTTACAGACAGAAAATTATATGTCTATCGAAATATCTTAGAATATGTAGATGGAGAATATGTCATAACAAACCCTATTACAGAAAAAAACTTAAGAGAAATGAGAGAAAACATGGACGAAGTAGATGCAGAGAATTTTGATAAATTCATCCAAAGGCATTGGGCTAATAGAGAAAAAGAAACAGTAACAGTAAATAGTACACCAATAGAAGCACCAGTAAAAAAGAGAGGAAGAAAACCAAAAGCACAAAACGTATAGCAAGAGAGAGGTGAAATAACAAGTGGATAACAAGATGATTTATTATTTGATGGGTGGATCGGCAGCAGCATTTGTTGTAATTATACTTATTTATGTATCCTTATCTAATAAGATGCAAAAATCAGAATATAAAAAAATACAGCAATTACAACAAGGAACAAAGGCAAATAGATTTTCAGCAGACATATTATTACAAAAGTTATATATTGCATATGTAAAAATACCATTTATCAAAAGATATGCATTAAAAATCAGAAGAAGATTAGAAATCATAAATATTGATGATGAATATAACACTAGGAAAGGTACTGCTAAAGTCCTTACTAAAGCACTTGCTATTTTAGTACCACTTATTGTTGTTACGATAGTAATAACCTCTTCTAATTACCTTTTGATGTTTATTCTACTAATTTTTGAAATCTTCATGATAGATGTTTTAATAGATGGTTCAGTTGATAAAATGGACAATAAAATTTTAAAAGAGCAAATTGATTTCTTCTCAGAAATTAGGCATGCTTATCATGAATATAACATGGTAGAAGAAGCAATTTATCAAGTATCACAAAATGAAGATTTGAGCGTATCAAGGCAAGGAGAAAAAATATATGAAATATTAATCTCCAGTGACCCAGAAACAGAACTAGAAAAATATTATGATATAGCACCAAATAGTTTCTTAAAAGAGTTTGCAGGAGTTTCTTACTTAACGAAGGAATTTGGTGATAGAAAAGTAGATGGTGCATCCCTATACTTAAAAAATGTAAATAACATAACACAAGAAATGCAATTAGAAATATTAAAAAGGGACAAATTAAATTATGTATTCCAAAGCTTATCAATAATATCAATTGTACCAGTGTTAGCACTAGAACCATTAAAAAGTTGGGCAATTAGTAATTTCTCATTTGTAGAAAGTTGGTATGAGGGCAAACCAGGTATGATTGTGCAAATATTAATTTTATTAATAACATTTGCATCTTATATACTAGTAAGAAAAGTAAAAGACAATGGTTCAACTGGAATTGATACAAAAAATACAGAAAATCCTTGGCAAGCAAAATTATACAAGAAAAAACCAATCAAAAAAATAGTAGATTTATTTATACCAAAAAAAGGTTCAAGAGAATATAGAAAAGTACAAGGATATTTAAAAGACTCAGCATCTAAATTAAAAATGGAATGGTTGTATATTAACCGAATTTGTATGGCTATTGTAACGTGCATAGCATCAATCATTTTGTTTGCACAATTACATAATGTAGCAATCAATTATATATATACAGAACCAACAACTGATTACAACCTGATTGGTGGACTGTCGGATAAAGATAAACAAAAGGCAATGGAAGTTACCGAAGAGGATAATAAAATACTAGACCAATTTAGAGGTAAGCCAAAAACAACAACAGCACAAATAAAATTAGCAGTACAAAAATTAAAATATTATAGAGATGCAGAAGAAGAAGAAATAGATGTAGCAGTTGAAAGAATAGATGGAAAATTAAAAGTTATTAACAGTGAATATATGCAGTGGTTTGAAATACTTCTATCTTTTGTATTTGCAGTAATTGCATATATGGCACCAATTTGGTTATTAATTTTCCAAGTAAAAATGCGACAACTAGAAATGGAAGACGAGGTAATGCAATTCCAGACAATTATATTAATGCTAATGAGAATTGAAAGGGTAAATGTTGAAATTATTCTAGAATGGCTAGAAAGATATTCTAATATATTCAAAGCTCCTATTACAAAATGTTTGAACAACTATGAGGCTGGTGCGTGGGAAGCATTAGAAGCAATGAAAGAAGAAGTAAGCTATGTACAATTTATTCGTATTATTGAAAGCTTGCAAGCAGCAGTAGAAAAAATACCAATTGTAGATGCTTTTGATGAACTAGATTCAGAAAGGGACTATTATCAAGAAAAAAGAAAAGAATCAAACGAAAGACTAATAAAAAGAAAAGGAATGATAGGAAAAGCAATTGGATTTGCACCTATGGTGTGCTTGTTTGTAGGTTACTTAATTGTTCCATTAGTATTTATAGGACTAACAAGTATGTCAAGTTCATTTACAGCAATGACAAGTGTTAAATAAGGAGGAGTACAATGGAGAATGCATCAAAAGCTTTAATTATGGCAGGAAGTGTATTAATTTCATTAGTAGTTATTGGAGCATTACTACTTATGTTTAATAATTTATCGGCTTATCAACAGACTGACAGACAAACTGAACAAGAAGCAGAGGTTATTAAATTTAATAATGAGTATGAAATTCCAAAAGGACAGACGATTAGAGGTAGTGATTTATATTCTTTATTAAATAAAGCAATAGATTATAATAGAAGACAAACAACAGCTGGAACTGGTACAAATGAAGGACAAGATATAGCATTTACGCCTTTAGAAATTTGGTTTACTCTTAATGGGAAAGCACAGGATTTTTATGGAGATGATGGTACGACAACGATTGGTTCTCAGCATTTAATAAATAATGATGGAGATGGCAACGGATATTATGGAATAAATGCTATACAAAATACGTTTACTGGAGACAATACTGATCCAAATAGTTTATCTGGTAAGGTTAAGAAATTAGAGGAGGATAATGGTGGGAGTACAATTTTAACTAACTTGGTGACGGCATATACTAAAATTTTTATTGATGCTCCACAAAATTATGACGAAAATAACCATCCAGAACAAAAAAAAGCTGTCCTAGCTTATAAAAGTGTTACTGGGAAGACTAATCCGGATAGTGAAATCTGGAGTGAAATAAAACCGAACTCGCCTACGAGAAAAGCTGTATTGCAATATTATGAATATGTTCAATTCAAAAGGGCAAAGTTTAAATGTAGTGAAGTGGATCATAATCAAAATACAGGAAGAGTTACATCTATGAAATTTGAGTTTACAGGCAGATTTGAATAAAATTTGAATAAATAAGGAGTAAAAGTATGGAAAATGCATCAAAAGCATTACTT
>CAZASP010000103.1:0-3881 GCA_964487865.1 uncultured Clostridium sp.
ATATTAATGATTACTGAATTAACAAGACAACTGAGTTTTGAAGATATAAAGCCAAGAAAACTAACAAAATATATGCAAATATTAGAAATAATAGGCAATAGACAAATGACAGCAAGAGAAATAGAAGATATGATGTGCCTTAAAAAATATTCTAAATATTTTGATATGAATCATGTAAGACCACGATTAACAGAGTTAGTAAATGAATATCATGAATTAAGTGAATGTGGAGTAAAAGAAGATTATTTAACACATAAACAAGTAGCAGTATATAGAAAAACAACAGAGCAAGAAAAAATGGAATTAGATAATATGAACCATATTCCAACAATTTAAAGGAGTGAAGAAAATGATAATAGTTAGTCAAGATAAAAAAATTATAACTAATTTTGAAAATATATTAGGAATACAAATAGACGAACATATTTTTAATAGTGATGGAGAAAAAGATTATGAAGTAGAAACAATAACAGAGAAAAGAACTTGTAATATGGGAGTATATGAAACAGAAGAAAGAGCAAAAGAAGTATTACAAGAAATAATAGATAGCTATACAAGTTGGGAAAATTTTAAAGCAAGTCAATCAGTTGGAATTTGTAATTCAAAATATGAAATGCCAGAGGAGTAGACTATGTATCAAAGATTAATAAAAAGTTGTGAAGAAGCGATTAAAAATAAATGGTGCTTAGGTTGTCAAGCATTAGAAAACCCTAATTTTACAGGCAGATATAATTGCGAAGAAGCTAAGCCACCGCCACCAAGTAAAGAAGTCCAAAAAAATATTGAAAAATGCAAGAAAATCTTAGGAATACAGGAGAAATTAGAGTTTAGATAGCGTGGTAAAAGCTATCAAATTAAAAAAGACAATAGAATTTATGTTATAGGATTTACAGATACAATAGTTGATTTAAAGGAACAAGTTGATAAAACAATATATCAAAACAATAAATAAAAAGAGTATAAGAACCCTTTTTAAATATTATTTAATTTTATCAATAACTTTTTCAGTATTTTCTCTAATATTACAAAGAATTTTTATTAATTCAGAAATTGTAATAAAAATTAAAGAAATAAATAGAAGAGTAGAAAAATATGTAATAGCTATAATAAATTGATTATTAAAAACAAAATATATCAAAACACCAAAAGCTATTATTAGAGATACTATAGAAAATACTTGATAAATAATGGATAACCAATTGACTTTATACTTATTCATATAAAAACCTCCTTTTGTAAATCTATTATAACATAATAATAAAAAATTGAAAGTATAAATGCTAAAAATAAAGGAAGATAAGCAATTGAGATAATAAATTTTAAGGAAATAATTCATAGAGAAAAGTTTGATATAAAATAAATATTTGGAGGAATCAATGGAAGATAAAATTGAAATTGGAGAATATGTAAGAAATGAAAGTGGGTATATACATAAAATAAATTCGTTTGATAAATTAACTAATTTTTTTAACGATGAAAAAGGTGAATTGAAAGAGTGGGTTGGAGAAGATATTTTTGGAAATACAATAGCAGAAAGAATAGTCAAACATTCCAAAAACATAACAGACCTAATAGAAGTACGGAGACATTTTAAAATATAGATTAAATTCAAATACAATAAAAATTGGAGAGGTAAAGGAATACACAAATGAACAAAGCCTTGATGAATATTTAGGAATAAATGGTTTTAATTTAAACCAAATTGAAATATTAAGTATAGTAACAAAAGAACAATTTTCACAAATGAAATATAAAGTAGGTGAGTAAATGAGTGAAGAAAAATTTAAAGTTAATGAAGATGGAATAGTTACATTTGATGTATCAGAAAGTAATTATAAATATGTTATAGGAGAATTAAATAAACATATTAAAGATTTACAAAAACAATTAAATCAAATACAAGAAGAATTTTTAAAATATGATTGGGAAAATGCAAATCCAAATCAATTAAAAGGGCAAGTAAAAGAGTTATACGAAGCGATTTTTAAAAATAAGTAAAGTAGGTGATTAATATGCTAACTAAAGAAGAATTAAAAATATTACAAAACCTTGACCTACAAAGCAAAATACTAAAAACTCAACACCGAATTAGGGAATTTTATAATTATTATAGTGGACAAGTATATATTAGTTTTAGTGGAGGAAAAGACAGTACGGTTTTATTACATATTGTCAGAGAATTATATCCAGAAATGAAAGCGGTTTATATAGATACAGGACTTGAATTTCCAGAAATAAAAGAATTTGTAAAATCAACACCAAATGTAGAAATAATAAGACCTAAAATGAATTTTACAGAAGTAATACAAAAATATGGCTACCCTGTAATAAGTAAAGAAATTGCTTTGAATATAGAATATGCAAGAAAAGGTAGCCAATGGGCTATTGACAGGCTTAATGGGAAACAAGAAGGTAATTATAAAAGAAACAATTCTAAATATAAATATTTATTAAATGCACCTTTTAAAATCTCAGCTAAGTGTTGCGATATTATTAAAAAAGCACCAGCCAAACAATATGAAAAAGAAACAGGTTTACACCCAATAACTGGAATGATGGCTAGTGAAGGAGGACAAAGATTAACTGCTTATCTAAGAACAGGTTGCAACAGTTTTAAAGGAAGAGGAATAAGTAACCCATTAGGATTTTGGAATGATAAAGATGTATGGGAATATATCCATAAATTTAATATACCATATTCAAAAATTTATGATATGGGATATAAAAGGACAGGTTGTATGTTTTGTATGTTTGGTTTGCAATGTGAGAAAAATCCTAATAGATTTGAAAAAATGAAAGAAACACACCCACAGATATACAGTTACTGTATGGAAAAACTAAATTTAAAAGAGATTATAGATTTCTTAAATCTTAAAGGAGAGTTGAGTAGATGGTAAGTAAAGAAGAAATAGAAGGAGCAAAAGAAAGAATATCAAAAAGTTTAGAAGATATTTGCTTTGCTACTTTATACAGTCAAGAAGAAAATGATAAAGATGAAAAAACACTTTTACAATACATAGAAGAACTAGAAATAAGCAATACAGAATTAGACAAAGAAAATAATAGACTTGAAAAAATAGAATTTGAAAGAGATGAGGCAAATAACAAAATAAAAAAGTTAAAAGATAAATTAAAAAAAGATATAAAATTCTTTGATAAGACTAAAAAATTACATGAAACATATAGCCCTAGTGAGGAAAGACTTAATGCAAAACAGCATTATGCAGAAGAAATATTAGAAATTATGGGAGAAAAATAATATGTTGATATTACCAATAAAAAAGAAATGGTTTGATATGATAAAAAACAGAGAGAAGAAAGAAGAATACAGAGAAATAAAGCCATATTATACAAGTAGATTTAATAATATGATGGATGCAGATATTAGAATTACAGATATTGGAGTAACATTCTTAATAACTTTTAGAAATGGTTATAGTTCAAATAGTCCAAAAATAGTATGTAGATGTGTATTAAGAACAGGACAAGGCAAAGAAGAATGGGGAGCAGAAAAAGGAAAAGAATATTATGTTTTAGAAATATTAGAAATTATAGGAGAAGAAAATGCCTAATATTTATGATATGTCAGGGAAAAAGAAAGTAATATTTACAGAAGACCTAAAAACACAATTAACATATAAAGATATTATGAAAATAATAGTTGAAAGAGCTTCTGAGGAAACTTGTCATACTCTTTTTAATTATGGCGGAGTTAATTTATGTCCTTCTGATGTTTTTGGGACGGAAAAAATAAATAAAGAAATCGAAGAAGAAAAATGCAATAATAAATATAAGAGTTGCACAGAATGTTGGTCAAAAGCATTAGAAATTATAGGAGGAGAAAATGAATAGATATAATTTAAGTTTAGAAGAAGAACAAG
>CAZASP010000104.1:0-3817 GCA_964487865.1 uncultured Clostridium sp.
AAATAAAAATGAGTTTAAACTATTTTTTAATTTAAACTCATTTTCTCTAGCTTCTCCATTTCCCCAATTTCCTTTTATTATTGTATTCATTATTTATCTATATCATTTTATATAAATCATTGGGTCAACTGGTAAAGAATCTTTTAAAATTTCAAAATGAAGATGTGGTTCATCAGCAATTTCAAACACAGCAGTGTTTCCTACAGTTCCTATAGACTGTCCTTTTTCTACTTTTTCGCCCTCAACAACAAATTCTGATGTTAACAAGTTAGAATATACTGTTTGGAAACTATCATCATGCTCAATAACAATTGTTAAACCATATCTTGGATCATTTTTAATAGACTTAACTGTACCTGCTTCTGCTGATTTAACTACAGTTGTTTTATTAGCTTTAATATCTATTCCCATGTGAGTAACCCATTCTTGTAGCGTTTCCGAATATAACAAATTATCTTTTGCATATTCTTTAACAATGTCACCATCTACCGGCTTTTCAAAATTTAATTCCTTCTTTTCTTCTTGTTTTGTCTCTTTGGATGTACTAGTTGATACCGCAGTATTCTTATTTATTTTTGTTGTATTTGTTGTATTGCTTTTAGTTTGATTGGTTACACTATTTGTAGTGCTAGTTGTATTTGTCTGGTTTGTTGTATTTATTTCATTAGTTGTGTTCATCTCATTTTCTGCGTCTTCTACTGATTTTCCAATTTCTGTACTAGCACTTTCCGTATTTTGTGTATTATTGCCTAAACTTGCCATTTCTTCTAAACTCATTGTACTATTTTTAACATCATCACTTAGACTTTTGCTATACATAAATAAAGTAAATACAATAACTGCTAAAATAGCTACTCCTATTCCAGCATATAAAATAATTTTGTCAGATGTTGTTTTTGTTTGCAAATTTTTTCTTCTATTTTCTCTTCTCATATAATCCTCCTTAAATAGTTTATTAATACAAGTATTTCCTATTTTTAGAAGATTATACATTTTAGATATCATTTATTTCTTTAATTTCGACATCTTTAAAAAAATGATGAATAATATCTTCAGAACTACTTCCTTGTTTTGCCATACTATCTGCACCAGTTTGACTCATTCCAACTCCGTGACCATATCCTTTTACTGAAAATTTAATTTTATCGGCTTCTTTTGTAATTTCAAAATTAGTCGATTTTAATCCAAAAATACTTCTAGCTTCTATGCCAGATATATTATGATTTCCAAATTTTATTGTTTTTACACGATTACTATCTGTATATTCTAATATTTTTATTTCTTCTGGATTTGAAAAATCAATTTGAATATCTTCATATTTGCTTTTTAGTTTTTCTATTATTTCGTCATTAGAAAGTTCTACTTCTGATGCATATTGGCTATATCCTTCTTCTCCTGCTGTTTCTACTATTTGTAAATACGGCTCTTCACTGCCACCCCATACATTTACTGGAAGTTCTGTTACTCCACCACTATTTGCATGGAAAAATGCATTTATAGGCTCATTTTGATAAGTTATTATTTTCCCTTGTGTTTCGTTTACACATTGCACTATTTTTGACCAATTAGCTTCTCTTTTACTTTCTTCCCATCTAGCAAATCTATCTTCTTTTGAAACCCAAGCTTGACAACAAGTAGAGTCATCACAAATATCTGCATTTTCATGTTTTTTATTTCTAGCTTTGTATATAGTATAAGTTCTAGCTACAATAGCCTGAGCCTTTAATGCCTCTTTTTCATAGTAAGCTGGCATTTCTGCAGATACCACATTGCATAAATATTCATCAATAGCTACTTCTTCAACCTCTCCTGTTTCTTTGTGTAATAATTTAATTGTTGAATAATCTCTATAATCATAATTATTCTCTATTTGTGCTGCATCAGACTGTTGTTCTGCATTATTTTGCTCATTTTCTGCAGTAGTTGTAATATCTCTTTTAGTTAATATTGCTGGTAATAAAAAACAAATAAAAACAAAAGCAAAAAAATATAACAAAACTTTCTTCATGAATTACTTTCCTCCCTCTTTAAGTAAAATTTAAGCTTCAATTAGTTTGTTTTTTAAATTACCTAATATTCTTCGCTCAATTCTTGACACTTGTACTTGAGTAATTCCCAAAATTTTTGCTACTTGTGCTTGTGTTTTTTCTTTAAAAAATCTTAATAAAATAACTTGTTTGTCTCTGGCTTCTAACCCTTCAATTAATTGGTTTATAGTCAATTTATTTGTAATTATTTCTTCTTCGTTTTTGTTGTTTGATAAAGTTTCTAATAAACTAATAGAATTTCCATCTTTTTGATTTTTATAAGTGCTGTTTTCAATAGATTCTACATTATTACTAGATTCCATTGCTAGAATAATATCTTCTTTTGACATTTTTAATTCTTTTGCAATTTGGTTAATAGTTAATTCTTCACCTTTTTTATAAAAATATTCTTTTTGCAAATCTTTAATTTTTATACTTAACTCTTTAATACTTCTGCTGACCTTAATAGGTCCATCATCTCTAATATATCTTTTAATTTCTCCTATCATATATGGCACTGCATATGTTGATAGTTTTACATTATAATTTAAATCAAATCTTTTAATTGATTTTATAAATCCCATACAACCTATTTGGTATAAATCTTCTATTTCATATCCTCTTCCTTGAAATCTTTTTACTATGCTCCATATAAGTCCGTTATTTTGTTTGATTAATTCCTCCATTTCAAATTTATCTCCGTGTTTGGGCTTTTTTAATTGCTTCTATATCCTTTTCGTCCATTACTAAACCCTCATTTCTTATAATTTTTATAATTAGACACTCATTTGAAATTCTTTTTCTTCTTTTTCAAGATTAGGCTTAATCTTTTTGCTCATAGTAACTTTAGTACCCAAGCCCAAAATAGATTCAATTTCCATACTATCCATAAAATTCTCCATAATAGTAAAGCCCATACCAGACCTCTCTAAATTTGGTTTAGTAGTAAATAATGGTTCCTTTGCAACCTCAATATTTTCAATACCTTTACCATTATCAGAAATTTCAAGTATAACTTCATTTTCCTTCAAATATCCTACAATTTTAACTATACCTTTTTTATTTTCATAACCATGAATAATGCAGTTAGTAACAGCCTCAGAAACCGCTGTTTTAATATCTGCCAATTCTTCTATTGTTGGGTCAAGCTGTGAAACAAATGCTGCCACTGCAACCCTTGCAAAAGCCTCATTGCTAGCTTTGCTAACAAATTCTAATTTCATTTCATTATCAAAAACATCTTTCATCATTTTAACCCTTTCTAAAGTGTAATTACTCTGCTATTGGAATTAATTTTAGGATTCCACTCATTTCAAATATTCTTTTTACACTTTCTGTTAGATTACTCATTTCTAATTTGGCACCTACCATGTTAGCAAATTTGTATCTTCCAATAATCATACCTATTCCTGCACTATCCATGAAAGTGACACTATCAAAATCAAATATAACTCTTTTAGGCATATATCTTTCAATTTCATAATCCGCTCTCCTCCTTATCTTTTGTACATTACAGTCATCAATTTCGTCTGTGATTTTAAAAATCAGGAGCTTGTCCTCCTCATAAAATTTTGATTCCATTTCTAACATCATTCCTTTCTTAGGTACAAATCTGGTTAGAAAAGAATTGTGATTCTTTTCTTTTTGTATTATAATACTATTTCTATTTTTTTCCAAGAGTAAAAAATAAGAAGTTTTGTCGATTTTAGGGAACTTTTCGACAAAATAATAGAGCCATAAAATTATAATGTAAGAGAAAAATTTTATAAAAACATTGCTTCTTTTTATTT
>CAZASP010000105.1:0-3798 GCA_964487865.1 uncultured Clostridium sp.
CCCTTTTTCTATTTTTTCCCAACTATTGTTCAATTTAATTGTTTTTCCATTATATATTTATCATCTATATGTTGTTTGATTTTAAAATTATTCTTTTTATAAAATTGAATAGCATATTCAAATGAATGATATGTGTCTAATTCTATTATTTCATATTTGTTTTGTTTAGCAAATTCTATTAGTTCATTATATAATGCTTTGGCTATTCCATTTTTTCTTTCTTCTTTTTTTACATATAGACTCTTTAGAAGTCCTTTGTTGTTTTCTATATTTTTTAATGCTATTGTTCCTATAACTTCATCTGCCAAATTAACGGCAATCCAAAAATTGCCGTTATTTTGTTCGTATGTATGGTTGTCCATGTCTTTGATATCTTCATGCCAACTTTCGAATCCAAATTCTTTTACACATATTTCAATCCAAAATTGGATTACTTGTTCTCTATATTTTTCTGTATATTTTTTAATTTCCCATTTCATGCTAGTTTCCTCCTGTTTTTCAAATTTGTAGTGAAAAGTTTCCCTCTTCTCTTTTCTTTTTAAATTCTATATAAAATGCTTTTATTGCTGGTTTGCTAGTTTCTTTATCTGTTAACATCATGTATAAAACAGATTTATTGTAATTTTCTAATTTGCTAATTAATTCTTCACCATAATATTCTATTATTTCCTTAAATGTTTCATATTGCTGATTAAATTTAGTGTATAATTCTTTTATGTCATAACTTACTATAATTGTATATACCCATATCATGTTAATTATAAAATTATATGCATTGTATATTTCTATTTCTGGATATTTATCTTTGAGATATAAGTATTTTTCTAATATTACATCCATATAGTCATTATATGTTTTTACATTTCTTATCCCTATTATACTCTCATTTCTCCTTACATAATAGTATTTTGGTTCTTCTAATCTTACTACTTTATTACATTTTTCAAATAATATTAATGTGGTTGCTATATCTTCAAAATTTTTTCCTACGGGAAATTGTATATCATTGAATAACTCTCTTTTGAATAATTTATTCCATGCATAACTTTGTATTTTAGTATCAATTAAAATTTCTTTTATAGCCTCAATTTTATCCATAATCTGCAATTCTCCAGATTTTCTTACACTAATTAAATGATCTTCTATCATTTCATAAAAAGATACTATTGATATATCTGCTTTATTTTCTTCACTTAATTTATATAGTGTTTCAAACATATCTTCTTTAATATAATCATCACTATCGACAAAACCGATGTATTCACCATTTGCTATTTTTAATCCATAATTTCTTGCGTCTGAAAGTCCACCATTTTGCTTGTGAATTACTTTAATTCTTTCATCTTTTTTAGCATATTCATCACATATTTTTCCACAATTGTCAGGCGAACCATCATCTACTAATATAATTTCTAAGTTAGAATAAGTTTGTTTGCATATGCTGTCAATACATCTATGTAAATATTTTTCTACTTTATATATTGGAACAATAATACTAATTAGCTTGTTGCCCATTTTTTACCTCTCTTTTATTATTCATTAATTTTACTTTGAATTCGTTCCACACTTCATTTGTGCGTATGTATTCTTTATAATGTTTTTTTACATTTTTGTCATAGTCTTCTAATTCTTTTAATAATCCTGTAAAATCACATGTTTTAAATACATCATTCATCTTTGGAATACTACGTTCTAAATTTTCTCTAGTCTGTTCTATAATATTAGTATAATTCTTTCTGTCTGTTATATAAATTAATAAAGGTTTATATTTTATCCAACCAATAGATGCTTTTAAAAATCTTTCCTCTATAGAACCATCTTCTAGTGATATTCTTTTTAATTTCTTCGGATAATTATGTTTTAAAATTGTTATATATTTCATAAATCCATCATGAAAATGATAAGTTGGAACTTGTGTTACTTTTGCCTCTTTTAACATAGTTGAAAAAAATGCATCTTCTCCACGAGCAAAAGGAGGATTATAAAATGCTGGTATTTTATCTAAATGCCTCATATTTAAGCATATTCCTGATGCTAATAGCCAATTTTCTGTTCCTATGTTTTCTAGTACAATTCCTTTACCATGTTTTACAATTTTTTCTTCTGCATATGTAATACCATTATCTGTATTATTTCTTTTTTCTTTTATTTTTTCCCAAGATATAGCTTCGTTACTAACACCGTCTATATAATTTTTGAAATCTGTTTCTGTGAATGTTTCATCATATTCAACATATGGAACAGGAGACATATTTCCACATCTATATCCTACAGTAACGTCTGATTTTTCAATATATTTTAGATGTTGATATATATTTTCTTGTTTTACCCATTCAATTGAATTATCATCATGTTTAATACTAGCAACCGGATATTCGTCATCATCCCAAAACATTAAATAATCTATTTTTCTCTTTAAAGCAAAATACATGATAGAATTTCTTGCTCTAGCATAACCATGTCCTAATATTAAATTAACATCTTTTTTACTAATTTCATGTCTTGAAACTAAAATTTTCTTTTCTTCTTCTATATCTTCTGGTGTAATATACTTAATTTTTATATTTTTGTATACTTCTGCTTTAATTCCATAAAATTCTGTTCTTTCTGCTTGTTGATAACCTAAATCGTATAAAATAAATATTGTAAAATTAACATCTTTTCCTAACTTTTTTGCTTGATCTATTATTTCTTTATAAGAGTTATTTATAATTTTACACACATTTGGTCTACCAGCTAAAAATCCAATCCCAAATTCTATGCTTTTGGCCATGTACATCTCCCTTTCTTTATAAAACAGTATTTACTATTTCTTTCAATTCCTTTTCATTAAATTCATATTTTTTGTTGCAAAAATGACATAGTAGTTCTGTTTTTCCCTCTTTTTTTATAATATCTTCTAACTCCTCTTTTCCAATAGTTCTTAAACCATCAGCCATGTGCTCCTTTGAACAGTCACATTGATAATATGGAGTAATATTTTGTTCTATTACTTCTATCTTATTATCACCTGTTATATTTTTTGCAATTTCTTCTAATGTTAATTCTTTGTCTAACATTTTAGAAATAGCACCTGCTTTAAATATAGCTTGTTCTACTTTCGAAATTTCTTCTTCTGTTGCGTCTGGCATAGGATTAATTAGATATCCACCGGCTACTTTAACACCGTTTTTATCTACTAATACCCCTAAAGCTACTGCTGAATTTCTTTGTTCAGAATTTACAAAATAATTCGCAAAATCGTCTGCAATTTCTCCTGATATTAATGTAGATATTCCTATATATGGTTCTTTTAGACCAATATCTTTTATAACATTTATATATCCTTCTTTTCCTACTGCTTGCCCTACATCTAATTTTCCAAATTCATTTAATGGCAAATCAACATGTGGATTAATAACATATCCTTTTACTTTTGGAAAATTATTAGTTGTTGCTACCATCATTTGAATTGGTCCATTTCCTTTTATTTGTATGGTTAATTTATCTTTTGGATTTTTCATCTCTGTTCCCATAATAGATGTTATGGTAAGCATTCTACCAAATGCTACTGTAACTAGTGGGCTTAAATCATGTATGTTTCTAGCAGTTTCAACTAATTGCGTTGTATTGGCACATATAACTGATATTTTTCCATTATAGGCCAAAAATTTTTCTATCTTATCTGACATCTTATTCACCTTTTATTGTTTACAAATTAATTTTCATACAATATTCCACTTTATAACATTAAAATTATATCATAATCATAAAAGTTTGTCAATTTGTTGCCGGCTACGTATGAGTTTTTTTAAAAAA
>CAZASP010000106.1:0-3794 GCA_964487865.1 uncultured Clostridium sp.
AAGATAAGATGAAAGGCACTTTTACCTTTCATCTTCTTCTATTATTTTATTTTTTTGCATATTTTTCCTTTTTATTCTAGCTAGTTGAATTTCCTCTTTTGTTATAATGCCTAATTCAATATATTTATCTAGCCTTATATTCATCTGTTTAATAAAAGTTATTTTAGATGAATTACTCATTTTTCCTTTTGCTTGTAATATTTCTTCAATTGAATAACCTTTTTTCAAATTTTCGATTTCTGTTTTATTTCTATTTATAAGTCCTCTTTTTTTTATTTGTATATCCAATTCTCGTCTTTCTTCTTCTGATAAACTGTTTTTAAAATTTCTTCTAACTTTTTCAATGTTTCTTGTTCCAATTTCATTAAATAGTCCTAATTGCTCGAGTGCTCTTCTTATCTCCCAATCAACATATCCTAATTTTACATATTCAATTATTCTATTTTCATTTTCAGATGATAATTTTTTTTTTTAGCGTTAGACATATTTATCTCCTATTTTTTACTATATTTTATTACTTGATCCAAAAACATCTGTCATTTTATGTTTTACAGTTTCTTTAATTAATTCTCTTGCAGGTTTCAAATATTTTCTAGGGTCAAATGCATTTGGCTCCTCAACAAACACTTTACGAATTCCTGCTGTCATTGCTAAACGTAAATCTGTATCTACATTTATTTTAGAAACACCAGAAGTACTTGCTTCTCTTAATATTTCATCTGGTACTCCTTTTGCACCTGGAATATTTCCTCCATATTGATTACACATTTTTACTAATTCTGGAATAACTGTTGATGCTCCATGTAATACAATTGGTGTATTTGGAATTCTCTCTTTTATTTCTTTTAAAATATCGAATCTTAATTTTGCTTCCCCTTTAAATTTATATGCACCGTGACTTGTTCCAATTGCTATAGCTAAAGAATCACAACCTGTTCTTTCTACAAATTCTTGTGCTTGTGCAGGGTCAGTATACATAGCATCTGAAGAAGTTACATTAACATCATCTTCAATTCCTGCTAATTTTCCAAGTTCCGCTTCTACTACAACACCTTTACTATGTGCATAATCTACAACTTGTTTTGTCAATGCCACATTTTCTTCAAAATCATATTTAGAACCATCTATCATAACAGATGTAAATCCATTATCTATACACATTTTTGCGGTTTCAAAATCTGGTCCATGGTCTAAATGAATAGCTATTGGCACTTCTGGATGTTCTTCAACTGCTGCTTCCACCATTTTCATTAAATACCCTATTCTTGCATATTTAATAGCACTTGAAGAAGCTTGCAAAATAACTGGTGATTTGCTTTCTGCTGCTGCATCTACTATTGCTTGCACAATTTCCATGTTATTAACATTAAAAGCACCTACAGCAAAACCTTCTTTCATAGATTTTTCAAACATTTCCTTTGTTGTAACTAACATATCTTTTCCTCCTTTATTATCTTTTTTTCTATTTTATTTCTATTTTTACTATATGTCAAGAGTTACTTTAATTATTTAAAGCCTAAAAAGTTATTCTTATTTTTTACTATAACTGACTAGCAACCATGCTTTTAAATACATAAAAATTACCCTAAAATAACTTTAGGGTAATTTTTAAAGTCTATTCTTCATCAAATTTATAGCTTGCGCACATAGATTCATCTGCAGTTTCTGTGTCAACATCCTCCATTGGTGCTACGTGAATAGATTCTAACATACATTTTTCTTTTTCTTGATTATTGTACTTGCAACTTGATACTGTGCAGTTTATTTTTTGATTTGCTTCCATATTGTACCTCCTAAATTTTTTTTATAAACTTAGTATTTACAATTTTTTATTAAAATATTAGTTTTTACTATTTTTAATTGCTTGATTTAATTTTTTTGACATTTTCGCTCCAATTAAATAATTTATTACAAACATTAAAATAAATATTATTGTATAACCTATATAAAAATATTTTGGCATGCTCTGGTAAGTGGAAGCTATATCCCAAAATCTATAAGTCCATGTATACATGTATATTGGAGGAATAATTAGCATAACTCCAATATATCCTATTATAACTTTAAGTATGTTGTGTAATTTTTTAGCCGAAATTGTAATATATGCAACTGTTATTGCAAATCCTGATAATAGTGATATAGTGATATATCTTGTAGTTATAAAGCTAATTTCTTTTTGAACACTTATCCAAATTGAAAATCCTAATGGGTCGAAAAAGTCTCCTATTGTATGCTCATGTCCATCACCAAGCTCATGATTTTCTCCATCATCTTTATAAGGAGAATTTTCATGGCTTTCTTCTAGCAATTTTGCATACATACCAATAGAATCACCAATTCCTTGTATTTTTTCTTTATCAATTTTTGTTAAATCCTCTGCATAATTATTGCTAAATAACATTATTTGATTTTCTTTACATTCTTTAAATATTAATTTTAGTGTAAACACTGTATATATTGTAACAGTTGAAATTATGAAAACTAATAATATTTTTAATATTTTTTTAATAATTGCTTTCATTTTAAATTCCCCCTTTCTCTTAACATTTTCATTATTTGTGCAATATTTCTTTTTGAAACAGTTTCTTGTGTATTGTCTTTTAGCTTTACTAAAACAGTACCAAGTATACTTGTGTCAAAACATTTTACTTGCTTAATATTGATAATGCAAGAATTGGAAATTCTTATGAAATCTTTTGCCTTAAGCATTTTTTCTAGTTCATATAATTTGTACTTTATTTTATATGTTCCATCATTTATCCTAACATAATTATATTTATCTTTGCTAAAAAAACAAATTACTTTTTCTAAATCTATAAAGTATATTTGATTATCCTTATTTGCTATAATTTGGTTTGGTGTTGTGTTTGTTTCTGATATGTAATTTATAAGATTTTGTATTTCAGGTGTCAATTCTGGTGCATTTATTGTAATTGATGTTTCTTCGAATTCACTTGATATATTAGTATTTATTTTTATTTTCATCCCCTTCACCTCTTAATTTATTATAGCAATATTTTGTAAATTTTACTATGATTTATGAATTTTTATTGATAAATGTTGTTATTTTTAAGATAGGTGTAAAAAGAGTTACTATATATTTATTCTAATTTCTTTTTTTCATTTTCTTTAATACATTTTTCTGGTGGTTCTTTAAAACTTAAATACCAACTAATTCCATTTTGATTTTTTTCAATTTCTGTGTTTCTTTTTTGTAAAGTCTCAAATGTCTGTGGTGCTGGTACAATTACTGGTTGATTTGGCATCCAATTAGCAGCGGTAGAACCGCTTAGCGCAGTCAGCCATTTGCAATGCTTGCACTATTCGAATTATTTCTGGAATAAATCTTCCAATGTTTAATGGATAAATTAAAATTGTTCTTATAATACCTTTATCATCTATTACAAATACATTTCTTACTGTTTCTGTATTGCTAATATCATTTGCTATCATTCCATATGCTCTTGCTATTTCTCCATTTCTATCTGCTATAATTGGAAATGATACTTTTACTCCTGTTTTACAGTAAATGTCATATACCCATGCTAGATGTGATGAATTGCTATCTACACTTAGTCCTAATAATTCTGTATTTAATTCTTTAAAATATGTATGTGCTCTAGTAAAAGCAATCATTTCTGTTGTGCATACGGGGGTAAAGTCCTAATGTTAGAAACTATTTTTTAATTGGAATATCTTTTAACTCTTCTTTTAAAGCATTATTAATATGCTTACCTATTTTTATAATATTTAAAAATCATTTTTTATAATATTTTCAATATTTCCTTTTAGTA
>CAZASP010000107.1:0-3668 GCA_964487865.1 uncultured Clostridium sp.
TAGTTTTAATAGCTTATGTTAATAAAGTACTACAACTTTACTTTTTTGTCAATTGATTTTTCTAAAAAATTTTTTAAAATTTTAAATATAAGTTTACTTAAAAGATTTCTGAATACAACCTTTTTTACTGTTATTGACAAAATAACTTTTTTTCTTTAAAATAACTCTAGAATAGAAATTTAAGGAGGAAATTTTATGTCTGATATTATTTCATATTTATTTAAAACAAAAGCAGTAAAAATTTGTGAGGAAAATAAACCATTTTGGTATACATCTGGAAAAATAGGACCATATTTTATAAACACTCATTTTCTTTATGGTTCAGAAGCTGATGCTGTTGAATTGTTAAATTTTATTGATAAATCTTTATCTGATAAAATAACTTTACCAAGAAAAGTTTTTGAACGAGTTTTATCTCAATACGAAAACAATAAAATTTATCATGACGTTATTCAAACTACCAAAAAATATATTGAAGAAAATATTGATGTTTCTGAAATTGATTATATTTCTGGTGGAGAAAGACGCGACTGGTATTTTTCTAACATTTTGGCTTATTTATTAGATAAACCACATATTACTATTTATAAAGATTTATCTGTTGTTGTTAGTGATAGTAAATTTGAAAACACAAAAGTTGTAACAAATTTAGAAGGAAAAAAAGTTCTACATGTTGCAGATTTAATCACAGTTGCATCTAGTTATATAAGAGCATGGATTCCTGCCATTAAAAATTTAGGTGCTAAAATGTGTTGGTCTTGTACAATTGTTGACCGTATGCAAGGTGGAAAAGATAAAATTGAAGCAGAAGGTGTTACATCTTTATCTTTAGTACGTATAGATTTATCTCTTTTCCAAAAAGCTTTAGAATTAAATGTAATTAATGAAAATCAGCTAGCAATGTTAAAAGGATTTATCGAAGACCCAGATGGAACAATGCGTCAATTTTTAGTTAACCATCCTGAATTTTTAGAAAACTCTTTACATGCTGATGAAAAAACACAAAAAAGAGCAAAACTTTTAGTCGACGGAAACTTGTATAATTTATAAAAATTTTTTTATAATAATAATTAGGCTCTAAATAATGATATTTTTCATAACTGCGTAAGCGACCAAACGGAGCGTTAGCGAAGTGCGATTGGAGCAACTTACATACTAGTATTTTTAATTATGGAAGTTGCGACACACAAAGTTATGAAAAATATCATTATTTAGAGCATTTACTTTCTTTATATTTTCTAATTTTTATTCACTATTTCATTACATCTAACAACAGTAACATTATCTGGAATATTTTTTAGCACAGTAGCATTTGCGCCTATTTTTACATTATTTCCAACTTTTATTGGTCCTAAAATTTTAGCACCTGCCCCTACCATTACATTATTACCAATATCAGGATGTCTTTTATTTTTATCTTTACCGTGTTCCTCCTAAGGTTGAGTTATGGTATATTACACAGTCATTGCCAACAGTTGCAGTTTCTCCTATTACTATTCCCATTCCATGGTCTATAAATAATCGTCTTCCTATTGTAGCACCTGGATGAATTTCTATACCTGTAAAAAACCTTCCTATTTGTGAAACAAGTCTAGCTATAAATAACAAATGATGTTTGTAAAGAAAATGTGCCAGACGGTGAAATAATAAAATATGAAATCCTGGATATAAAATAATTGCTTCAAATATATTGCGACAAGCCGGATCCTTGTCTTGTATATTTTTAGCATCTTCATATATTTCTTTAAAAAATAACATACATATCACCTTATTATATGATATGTATGCTATTATAATTTGTTATATATCTAATCATCAACTAATTTTTCAAGTTCTTTTATTTTATCACGTAATTCTGCTGCTTTTTCAAATTCCATTTCACTTGCATATTTTAACATTTCATCTGTTAGTTCAGTAATTACATTTTTTATATCTTCATTTTTCTCTAATTTGTATTCAACACCAATATCTTCAACAGCTGTTATAGAAATATTATCACGCACAGATTTTTGAATAGTTTGAGGTGTAATACCATGTTTTTTGTTATATTCTTCTTGAATTTTTCTTCTTCTATTAGTTTCGGAAATTGCCTTTTCCATACTTTCTGTTAATTCATCTGCATACATAATTACTGTTCCATTTGTATTTCTTGCAGCTCGTCCAACAGTTTGAATTAATGACCTTTCTGACCTTAAAAATCCTTCTTTATCTGCATCCAAAATTGCAACTAAAGAAACTTCTGGTATGTCTAACCCTTCTCTTAAAAGATTGATACCAACTAAAACATCAAATTCTCCTAAACGGAGATTTCGAATTATTTCCATTCTTTCCAATGCCTTCGTTTCAGAATGCATATAGGTTACTTTTATTTCTAAACTTTTTAAATACTCTGTTAAATCTTCTGCCATTTTTTTAGTTAAGGTAGTAACTAGCACCCTTTCTTTTCTTTCTACACGTATTCTTATTTGTTCTAACAAATCGTCAATTTGGTTTGTTACAGGTTTTACTTCAATTTTAGGGTCTAGTAATCCTGTTGGTCTTATAATTTGTTCTACTATATTCCCTTTTGAATGTTCCCTTTCATAATCTGCTGGAGTTGCACTAACAAATACCACTTGGTTCATTCTTTTTTCAAATTCATCAAATTTTAATGGTCTATTATCAAATGCAGATGGTAATCTAAAGCCATAATTTACTAAAGATTCTTTTCTTGCTCTATCTCCATTATACATAGCTCTTACTTGTGGAATTGTTGCATGTGATTCGTCTATAAATAATAAAAAGTCATCTGGAAAATAATCAAATAATGTATATGGGGGTGTTCCTTTTGCCCTTCCACTTATATGTCTTGAATAATTTTCAATACCTGAACAAAATCCAGTTTCCTTCATCATTTCTATATCAAAATTTGTTCTTTCTTCTATTCTTTGGGCTTCTATTAATTTATTTTTGGATTTAAAATATTTCACCCTTTCTTCCATTTCTTGTTCGATTGTAATAAGGGCTCTATCCATTTTTTCTTTCGTTGTAACATAGTGAGAAGCAGGTGAAATTAGAATATGTCTTCTATTTCCTATTGGTTTTCCAGTTAAAGGATTTATTTCTACAATTTTCTCAATTTCATCTCCCCAGAATTCAATACGTACAGCAGATTCTGACCTATCTGATGGATATATTTCTACAATGTCACCTTTTGCTCTAAAAGTACCTCTTTTGAAATCAATTTCATTTCTTGTATATTGCATTGTAATTAATTTCTTAAGAACTGCATCTCTACTTTTTTGCATTCCTGGTCTTAGAGATAACATCATTCCTTGGTAATCTATTGGGTCTCCTAATCCATAAATACAAGAAACAGATGCAACTATTATTACATCTCGTGTTTCAAATAATGATAAGGTAGCAGAATGGCGCAATTTATCTATTTCGTCATTTACTGATGAATCCTTTTCTATATACGTATCTGAAGATGGTATATAACTTTCTGGTTGGTAATAGTCATAATATGATACAAAATACTCAACATTGTTTTCTGGAAAAAACTCTTTGAATTCGCTATAAAGCTGTCCTGCTAAGGTTTTGTTGTGTGCTAAGACAAGTGTAGGTTTCTGCACTTTTTCAATTATATTTGCCATTGTAAAAGTTTTTCCGTGAGCCTGTAACACCTA
>CAZASP010000108.1:0-3599 GCA_964487865.1 uncultured Clostridium sp.
TCTCTATATCTTTTATTCCAATTTTTATCCATTTCTGTTTCATCTTTTTCTAGTATTCCAATTACTTTATCTGCCGAACTTTTATCTATAATATTTCTTACACCTACTGTTTCTGCTTTTGCTGTTGGTATCATTACTTTTACTTCACCTGGCATTTTCAATATGTAATAAGATTGTTTCTCTCCTAATATATCTTTTTCTTCTATTGCATCAATTATCCCAGCTCCATGCATTGGGTATACAATTTTGTCTCCTACATTGAACATGTAAGCCAACTCCTTTCAGTATTTTATCTATTCGGCGAAAAAAGATAATAAAGTTATGTAAATAGCTGTTATTTAATAACTTTATTGGATTTTTTAACCATATTTATTATACAACAAAATTTGGTAAAAGTCAAAGCCTTTACCAAATTTTTTTATGTATATTTTGCTTTTATACCTTTAGTGTGTAAGAATAAAATTTTTTAAATTTTTTATTTTATTATTTGCTAGTTGAACCAAATCCTCCCATTCTTTTTCCTTGTACCTTATCATTATCTGTTACAAAATACTTTTGGAATATTGCTTGCCCAATGGCTTCGCCTTTTTTTATTACAGTATCTTCGTCTTTTATGTTATAGAAAGCGAATATTATATGTCCATCATTGTCTGGATTTTCATAATAATCTTTGTCAATAACTCCTACACTATTTGATAAAATTAATCCTTTCTTTTTAGGATTAGAACTTCTATTGTATAACATTAAAACTTCATCATCTTGCATGTAAGCTTTTAATCCTGTTTTTATCAAAGTGGGATTCATTCCTTTTTTGAAGCTTGGTACTATAGTGTCTTCAGCCGCTTCTATGTCATATCCAGCTGAATATTTGGTCTTTCTAACTGGTAAATTAATCTCTTTATTTTCAAATCCTTTTGCTATTTCAAATCCTCTTATTTTTTCCATTTTAAATTTCATCCCTTTCTAGCTTTGTTCGGAAAACCTACATAGTTATATCTTTCTTCCGAGTTTTGTATAACTTAAATTTCTTTCTTATTTTTTCATAAAACACCCCAATTGTCAATATGTAACATTTATTTTTCGACAAAATATAATATAGTAATTGAATTATTATAAAAAAAAATATATTAAATTTTTATAAAAATAGTAATTATAGTAATAGGAGGCATTTATTATATGAAACAACATGAAATTACGTTGAGTCAATTACCTTTAAATAAAAAAGGATATATAAAAAAATTAAATTGTAGTGAAACTATTAGAAGAAGATTATTAGATTTAGGATTTGTAGAAAATGCATGTATTACTCCTGTTTTTGAAAGTCCTTCGTCAGAGCCTCGTGCTTTTGCTATTCGTGGTACTTTAATTGCACTTCGCAAGGAAGATACAAGTCAAATTTATATTGGCATTTAATTGTCACTTTTCTAGTTTTATTTCATACTATGTAACATGAAAAAATGATTTTTGGAGGTTGTCTATGGGACTTACAAAATCTTCTACTGGAAGTAACTTATTAGTAAATGATTTAGCTTTTTTAAAAGATAATTCTGACTATGTAATCGCCTTAGCTGGTAATCCTAATGTTGGAAAATCTACTATATTTAATAGTTTGACAGGAATGCATCAACATACAGGTAATTGGCCTGGAAAAACTGTTAGTAATGCTACTGGTAATTGTATTTATCAAAATACAGATTTTCTTTTTGTTGATATTCCTGGCACTTATTCAATTATGTCTAATTCTGAAGAAGAAGAAATCGCCAGAGATTATATTTGTTTTGGAAATCCCGATTGTACAGTTATTGTAGTTGATGGTACTTGCTTAGAACGAAACTTGAATTTGGTTTTTCAGACTATGGAAATTACTAATCGCATTGTTGTTTGTGTAAATTTATTAGACGAAGCTAAAAAGAAAAAAATTAATATAAATCTAGAACAATTATCTGAGGAATTAGGTGTACCAGTTGTTGGCACTATTGCTAGAAAAAAGAAAACTTTAGATAAATTAATGGATACTATAAAAGAAGTATGCGAGCGGTACTTGCAAGCCTAAGCCTAACAAGATAATTTATAAAAAAGCAATAGAAGATGAATTACATATTATTCAAGAAGTATTGGAAAATGAATTTACACTTTCCTCTAACCTATACCGTTGGATTAGCTTAAAGCTTTTAGACGGAGAAGAAAAAATTTTAGAATCCATAGAGAACAATCTTGATATCAATTTATTGAATAATAATACAATACAAAAAACTCTTGCAACAGCTACTGAAAACTTGCAAAAGGTAAATATCACAAAAAATAACTTAAAGGATTATATTGTAACTGATATTATGCACAAATCTGAACAAATTTGTGGAAAAGTTTGTACTTTTGAAGATGAAAATTATTCTCAAAGAGATAGAAAAATTGATAAAATTCTTACTTCAAAAATATTTGGTATTCCTATTATGATTTTGTTTTTAGGAATCATTTTTTGGATTACAATTGTAGGTGCTAATTATCCATCACAAGCTTTATTTAGTATGTTTGGTTGGATAGAAGATAAGCTTATTATTTTTGCTCAATACTTGCATTTTCCTGAATGGCTTTCTTCTATGCTGATTTCTGGAGTTTATCAAACTTTAACTTGGATTATTTCAGTTATGCTTCCACCTATGGCAATATTTTTCCCTCTTTTTACAATTTTAGAAGATTTGGGCTACTTGCCTAGAATAGCTTTTAATATGGATGGATTTTTTAAAAAATGCTGTTGCACACGGTAAGCAGATGATTACCATGTGCATGGGATTTGGTTGTAACGCAGCAGGTTGTGTTGGTTGTAGAATTATTGACTCTCCTCGTGAAAGACTAATTGCAATATTAACTAATAATTTTGTACCTTGTAATGGGCGTTTTCCTTTTTTAATTACAGTTGCTACTGTATTTATAGCTAGTACAGTTTCTGGGTTTGGTTCTACAATTGTTGCAACTTTAAGTGTAATTTTAGTTATATTATTAGGAATCTTTCTAACTTTAATAGTTTCTAAAATATTATCAAAAACTATTTTAAAAGGAATGCCATCATCATTTGTATTAGAATTACCACCTTATAGAAAGCCACAATTTGGTAAAATTTTATTCCGCTCTATTTTTGATAGAACTCTATTTGTTTTAGGCAGAGCAATTAGTGTTGCTGCTCCTGCTGGTTTAGTAATTTGGCTTTTTGCTAATGTTGGCATAAATGGACAAAGTTTGCTATCTATTGTTGCTAATTTTCTAAATCCTTTTGCTCAATTACTTGGTTTAGATGGATATATATTAACAGCTTTTATATTTGGAATACCAGCAAATGAAATTGTACTGCCAATTATTTTGATGTGTTATTTAGGTGGAAAATCTTTAGTAAACATTGGAGATACTACTACTATTGGTCAAATTTTAATACAAAATGGATGGAATATACTTACAGCAATTAATGTTATGATTTTTACCTGCTTACATTTTCCTTGCACTACCACTTTACTTACTATTAAAAAGGAAACAGGTAGTTTGAAATGGACTTTTATTAGTTTTCTTTTACCAACTATTTGCGGTATTGTAATTTGTATGTTTACTAC
>CAZASP010000109.1:0-3577 GCA_964487865.1 uncultured Clostridium sp.
TATGGACAGATGGAAGTTTAAAGGCACATGAAGCATTAAGCTTAGCTGCAAAAGTTATGACAGGACATTTAGAATTATTCATAGACTTATCAGAAGCAACAAAAAATACACAAGTTATGATTGAAAAAGAAGAGTCTAAGAAAGAAAAAGTATTAGAAATGTCAATTGAAGAATTAGAATTATCAGTTCGTTCATTCAACTGTCTAAAAAGAGCAAGTATTTCAACAGTAGAAGACTTGACAAATAAAACAGAAACAGACATGATGAAAGTAAGAAATTTAGGTAAAAAATCATTTGATGAAGTAACAGCAAAATTACATTCATTAGGATTAGATTTTGCTAAAGAAGATGAATAGAAAGAATTCATGAATTAGAATTAGTTAAAGGAAGGTGAAAAAATTGGCTACAAATAGAAAATTAGGTAGAACAACTGACATTAGAAATGCAATGTTGAAAAATTTATCAACAGACTTACTTGTACATGGAAAAGTTGAAACTACACTTAGCAGAGCAAAAGAAGTAAAATCAATCGCTGATAGCTTAATTGCACTTGCTATAAAAGAAAAAGACAATTTTGAAATGGTTGATGTTAAAGTTGTTAAAGCAAAATTAGATTCAAAAGGTAATAAAGAAACAGAATTAGTAAAAAGCAAAAACGGTAAAGAATACCTAAAAGTAGTAAAAGAAGAAACTACTGAAAAAAGACAAAAAGATATGCCAACAAGATTAAATGCTAGAAGAAAAATGATGAGAAAATTAAACAAAGTAAAAGATAGCGATGGAAACAATATAGATTTACCATCAAAGTTATTTAATGAAATAGCTCCAAAATATGCAGGTAAAAACATGGGTGGATACACACGCATAGTTAAAGCTGGACCTAGAAAAGGCGATGGAGCAGAAGTTGCTATTTTACAATTAATATAAATATTATAAATAAAGAAACTACCATATGGTGGTTTTTTTATTTATAATACAAAACACATTATCAAAAGAAGAAACATATAATAAAACCATAGGAGGCTATAAGATGGAATTTATAATACAAACCATTTTGTGGACATTAGCCATTTATGGTTTTTTTGAAATTATAAAAAACATAATAAACATTTATACATATACCAAATTACAGTCAGATGGAATATATTTAATTATTGCAGTTAAAAATCAAGAAGAAAAAATAGAAGGATTTTTGAGGTCAAGCTTGTTCAAAATATTGTATGGAAAAGAAGATTGCCTAAAAAACATCATTGTTGCAGATCTGAACTCTACAGATAAAACTAAAGAAATTGCGAAAAAATTAGAAATGGAATATGATTGCTTTAAAGTAACAAGTTGGAAGGATTGTAAGGATATAATTGATAATGTAGATGAAAGTTAAAATGAAAATATTTAATTGTTAAATTTCAATAAGAGTATGGAAATTTTTGTCGCTTTATAGTATAATCAGTTTAAATTACATATAGAAGGTATCTGGAAGTTTATATAAAGGATTTAAGAATGGAGTAATAAAAATGCGCAAATATTATGATAATATAAGTAAAGAAATCAAAGAATATTTTAAGATTTTAGAACCTGAGTTTCCAGAATGGTTAAATGAATATATATATACAAAAGAATTATTATCACAACAATATATAAGTATTACTTGTGGTACAATTTATTCTGATTTATTCGAAAGTAATTTTTTCTTCTCAAGTTTAGAACATTCTGTAGCAGTTGCTTTAATAGTATGGCATTTTACACACGATAAAAAGCAAACTTTGTCTGGGTTATTTCATGATATAGCAACCCCTGCATTTAAGCATTGTGTAGATTTTTTAAATGGAGATTACATGACTCAAGAATCGACAGAAGATTTAACAACAGAAATTATAAAAAACTCAAAAGAAATAATGGCTTTATTAAAAAGAGATAATATTGATATAAAAGAAGTAAATAACTATCATCTTTACCCAATAGCTGATAATGATACCCCAAAATTATCTGCTGATAGATTAGAATATTCTTTATCAAACGCTTTATTTACATATGAATTATTAGATTTAAAAGCTATTAAAGAAATTTATGACGATATAGAGATTCAAAAAAATGAAGAAAAAGAATTTGAATTAGGTTTTAAAAATAAAAAAATAGCAAGAAATTTTGTAAAAGTTACAAGTAGATTATCTGTTATATATCGTGAAGATAGAACTAGATATTCTATGCAACTCATAGCAGATATTTTAAAAAAACTAAATGAAGAAAATAAAATATCAAAAAAAGATTTATATGAAATGAAAGAAAAAGATGTAATTGATATTATTGAATCTTCTAAATATAAAGAAATATTTAATATATGGAAAAAAGCAAAAAGAGTCAAAATATCAAATGATGAACCCCAAAATGTCTATTATGTACATCATGGAGCAAAAATAAGATATATTGATCCATTATTTAATGAACAAAGAATGTCCAAATGTTGTAAAACTGCTAAAAAAATGATTGAAAATAACTTGTCTTATGATATGAATAAATTTGTATATTTAAATTTTGATTTTCCAAACTAATTTATAATAAATGTTAATAAAAAAAGAAAGACAAATTTTGTATAAAATGTCTTTCTTTTTTTATTCTTATCTTTAATATAAAGATGCAGAAAACAAAGTGTGGATAGAACTAGAATATACTTGTGAAGAAGGTAATGAGTGTTTTTCTAATTTTTCTAAAAGGCTTTTAAAAATTTTTTTTATAAGGTTCTTTTTCATCAGTTAGACCTAATAAATAATCAATAGAAGTATTATAAAATTTTGCAAGTTCAATTAAAATTCTAGTAGGAATATCATTTTCACCGGTTTCGTATTTAGAATATCCAGTTTGAGACATATTTAAAATTTTAGCAACTTCAACTTGCCTTAAATCACGGTCTTCTCTTAAGGCTCGAATTCTATTATATATATTTTTATTATATTCCATTTTATATCACTTCCTCAAAATATTCTAAAATAATAAAAAAATACTATTGACTTATAACCTAAAATAGGTTAAAATATGTTTGTATAATCTAAAACAGGTTAAGAGGATATAAGGAGGTGAAATGTGTAAAAGGTGAAAATGGCTTTTTACTCTAGGGCTAGGAGAGCAAAGAAAAAGGAAATAAACAAAAAAAAAATTGTATGCTTTATTCTTGTCTTGATAGTTATTATAACCAGTATTTTTTTATATATTAGAAGCAAATATTGGGAAAAACCGAAAGATGAAGCTATACAAACAAATGAAATTATAGAAGAAGAGCAAGATAGTGATGTAGTAGAAGAAGAACAAAAAGAAATAGTTGATGTAAGTAATATTCCAGAAAAAATGGGTAATTACGATGTACTAGGACAATTAGTAATAGACAAAATAGGCATTAATAAAAACATTTTAGCCATTTCAGAATCCGCATCTTTGAAACTATCTGTTGCAAAACTCTGTGGACCTAATTTAGATGAGCCAGGAAACTTTTGTATTGATGGGCATAATTGGAATAATATGCTACAAAAACTCTCTGAAATACAAGTAGGAGATACTCTTTATATTATAGATAGAAATACAAAAG
>CAZASP010000110.1:0-3548 GCA_964487865.1 uncultured Clostridium sp.
TAGGTGCAGTTGAGTGCAATTGGGGAGGTTTCTTTTTGCACATTTTTATACATTTGGGGACACATCATCTAAATAAAATAACAAATTATTAACTTTACTTATAAAAATGTGTCCCCGATTGAACTTTTTGTGCAAAAAGAAACGTTCCCCAATGTACAAAAATGTGCAAAAAGAAATGTCCCCAACTGCATAGATGAAAAGCATGGGAGGTGAAAAAGTGGATGACTTAACAAAAAAAGTAATAGAAACAATTAAAAACAATAATTTAATAGAAGATGGAGACAAAATAGTCTTAGGCGTATCTGGTGGTCCAGATTCTATATGCATGTTAGATATATTAAGAACTTACCAAAAAAGACAGTCCTCTTTAGGAAGTTTAGCAAGCTTTTCCATTGTTGTTGCACATGTAAATCATATGATTAGGGACGAGGCAGTTTTAGATGAGGAATATGTAAAAAATTATTGTAAAAAAAATGAAATTGAATTTTATTCAAAAAGTATAGATGTTGAGAAAATGGCTAATACTAATAAAATAGGAACAGAAGAAGCAGGTAGATTAGCAAGGTATGAGTTTTTTGAAGAAGTTTTGCAAAAAACAAATGCAAATAAAATAGCTATTGCACATAATAAAAATGATAATGTTGAAACTATTTTGATGCATACTCTAAGGGGTAGTGGTATGCAAGGGCTAAAGGGAATTGAAGCTAAAAGAGATAATATTATTAGACCTTTAATTGAATGTGAAAGAAGTGAAATAGAAGAATATTGTGAAAAAGCACATTTAAATCCAAGAATTGACAAAACTAATTTTAAAAATATCTATCACAGAAATAAAATCAGAAACATAGTAATTCCCTATATTCAAAAAGAATTTAACCCAAATATAATTGAAACAATAAGCAGATTATCTAATATTATGACAGAAGAAAACGAATATATAGAAAAACAAGTAAAAAAGGTGTATGAAGACATAATTTTAAAAGAAGATGTAGAAGAAGTAGTAATAGATTTGAAAAAGTTTAATTCTCAAGAAACAGTAATAAAATCTAGATTATTACGATATATTATAACGAGGTTGTTTGGTAGTACAATGCATATAGAAAAAATACATATAGATGATGTCATAAAATTATGTGCTAACAATATTGGAAACAAATATTTAACCCCTAACAAATATATTAAGATTTTAGTGAAAAATCAAAAAATTTATATAACTAAGCAAAAAGAAAAAGAAACAAACATTGGAAATCCGTAAGAAATGCGTCAAACGCGTATTTTTGTAACAAAAAAGACATATAAAAAACTATTGAAAAACAAAATTTTATATGTTATAAAAGCAATATAAAACGAACAAAACACGAGGAGGAATTATTTTGAAAAACGGAATTAAAACATTAGCCATGTGGCTAATCATAGGAGTTATTTTTATTGTAGTGCTATCATCAATTGTAGAAAACAGTGAATCAAAGTTAAAATATTCAGACTTGATAGCAGATATTAATAGTGGCAAGGTAGAAAGCATTCAAATTGAATCTGATGGAAAAGTTGCAACAGTCACTTTAAAAGATGATAGAATTAAAAAAGAAGTAAATATACCAGATATGGGAAGTTTTATGACATATACAGAAGATTTCTTAAAAGATGGTGCTTTCACTTTAGAAGAAAAATCTCAATCAATATTTGTTACAATACTTAGCTTATTAACACCATTTGGATTACTAATTATATTCTTAGTTTTCTGGTTCTTTATGATGGGTGGAGCAGGTCAAGGTGGACCAGGAAACAAAACAATGTCATTTGGAAAAAGTAAAGCAAGAATGATGACACCAGCTGATAAAAACAAAATTACATTTGATGATGTAGCAGGTGTTGATGAAGAAAAAGAAGAATTAGAAGAAATAGTACAATTCTTAAAAAATCCAAAGAAATTTACAGACATGGGTGCAAGAATTCCAAAAGGAGTTTTATTAGTGGGGCAACCAGGAACAGGTAAAACATTACTTGCAAAAGCAGTTGCAGGAGAAGCAGGAGTACCATTCTTTATTATAAGTGGTTCAGACTTTGTTGAAATGTTTGTTGGTGTAGGTGCTTCTAGGGTAAGAGACTTATTTGACCAAGCTAAGAAAAATGCTCCATGTATAATATTCATTGATGAAATTGACGCTGTAGGACGTCAAAGAGGTGCAGGACTTGGTGGAGGACATGACGAAAGAGAGCAAACTCTAAATCAATTATTAGTAGAAATGGATGGTTTCGCTGAAAACGAAGGTGTTATAGTCTTAGCAGCAACAAACAGACCAGACGTATTAGATAAAGCTTTACTTCGTGCAGGTAGATTTGACAGACAAATTGTTGTAGGATTACCAGATGTTAGAGCAAGAGAACTAATTCTAGAAGTACACTCTAGAAAAAAACGTCTTTCAGATGATGTAGATTTAAAAATAATTGCTAAAAACACTTCAGGTTTTGCAGGAGCAGACCTAGAAAATGTATTAAATGAAGCTGCATTATTAGCAGCAAGAAGAAACTTAAATGAAATTGGAATGAAAGAAATAGAAGATGCCATGGTAAAAGTAACTATGGGACCAGAAAAGAAAACAAAGGTAAGAAGTGAAAAAGAAAACAAACTAGTTGCTTACCATGAAGCAGGTCATGCAGTAGTAAGTCATTTCTTAGAAACACAAGATCCAGTACATCAAATATCTATTGTGCCAAGAGGTATGGCAGGTGGGTACACAATGTACAGACCAACAGAGGATAAATCTTTCATGTCAAAAACAGAAATGGAAGAAAACATTGTATCTCTATTAGGTGGAAGAGTAGCAGAAGCGCTTATCCTAAACGATATCTCAACTGGTGCAAGCAATGATATAGAAAGAGCTACAAAAATTGCTAGAAGCATGGTAACAAAATACGGTATGAGCGAAAGAATAGGAGCTTTAATGTTAGGATCTAATCAAGAAGAAGTATTCTTAGGAAGAGATTTTGCACAAGCAAAAGAATATTCAGAAGAAACAGCTGCTATTATTGATGAAGAAACTAAGAAAATAGTAGATGACGGATATAACAAAGCAAAACAAATTTTATCAGATAATATTGATAAACTACATCAAGTAGCAGGAATACTACTAGAAAAAGAAAAGATTGAAGCAGATGAGTTTGAAGCTATATTTGGAGAATAAGAATAGATGCAAGGTTATTAGTCATCCATAGATTATATTTCAAAAAGTTTAATATATTTTTATTTATAAAAAATATATTAAACTTTTATTTTTACTAAGAAATTACAATTCACAGCTAATATAATATGCATATAGTCAAAATATTAATATATTATTTTTTTGTAACAATTCGGGGGGACCAGCAAATTATAGACTATTAGTAAATTTTATAATTTATTATAAAATTTACTTTATAGTCTATTATGCAGCTGGGAGTTACAAAAAAATAATATATTAATATTTTGACTATTGAAATTTATAGACTGTGAATCGTAATAGTAAGAAATATATATTTAATATAAAAGCCAATGTGCCTCTTGAAAAAAA
>CAZASP010000111.1:0-3494 GCA_964487865.1 uncultured Clostridium sp.
AAGATATTATTGATACAGAAGAAATCCCTGCTGATATGTTAAAAGGCGATAAACAATATTTCGGGTTAAGAGTAAAAGGCAATTCAATGAACCCTGAATATCTTGACGGAGATACATTAATATTAGAGAAGGTCGAAGATTGCGAGAGTGGCCAAGATTGTTGCGTAATGGTCAATCGGTAATGATGGGACATTCAAAAGAATATTTAAAAATGAAAATGGCATAATATTGCAACCACTTAACTCAGAATATCAGCCTATGGTATATACTAATGAGCAAATTGAACAATTGCCTGTTAGAATTATTGGCAAAGTTGTTGAATTAAGAAGAAAAAAATAAAATAATAGGTAGAGTTATAGAAGCAAGAATTTGTAAAATATTTGAATAAAGGAAGTTGAAAATGACATTAAATGATGTAGTTGTAGAAATAAAAAAAGTTATTAATAGATTTGATTTTGATAAATATTTTAAATGGTTTATAAAAAAATTTGATTTTATTGATAAATCACAAAATTTAAATAATAATAGAATCAACAATTTACATCCTATTAGACCAAGAAAAGGAGATATTTATTTAATTGAATTTGGAGAAAATGTTGGTAGTGAATTAAATAATATACATATGGGTATTATTGTTCAAGATTCATTAATAAATAGTGTATCTAGTACTGTTATTGTAATTCCTATTTCTAGTTCACCTAAACTATATAATTCACATGAAAAAATAACTTCAAATGATATTCAAAATGGAAAATTAGATAAATTGCCTTCAAAAGCAAAAGCTGAACAAATAACATATGTTGATAAATCTAGATTAATTCATAAAGTTGCTGAAGTAACCCCTAATTTTATGCAAAGATTAGAAAAACGTATATTAAAAACTCTGGATATAAAATAAGAGAGTAGGCTAAACCTACTCCAAATCAACCATATACATTTCTGTATATGCAAGTACCACCTAAAAGTGGAAAATATTTTCTAATTTAATTATAGCAAATATTGTATTAGGTGTCAAGGTACTTATTATTATTATATGTCAAAAATATGATTCATTTATGATAATGTCTTAAGTAATCCGATGAGAAAATGTCCCAACAAAAAAATATTTGTTCTCTTAAATGATATAATTAGAACTATCATTTTAATCTAAAGGAGGACATATGAGAAAGGTTGTGTTGACATTGAAAGAATCGGAAAAATATTTAACTATTAAAAAATTAGTTGAAACTAATGGTAACAAAAAACGTGCTGCTAATAAACTAAAACTTACTATAAGGCAAATTAATCGCTTAATTGCAGGTTACAAAGAATTTGGTAAAGAATTTTTTGTTCATGGTAATCGTGGCAGAAAGCCAGCTCATGCTTTATCTGATGAACAAAAAAATCAAATTGAAGATTTATACAATACTAAATATTTTGATTGTACATATACTCAATTTTCAGAGTTTTTAGCTGAAAGGGAAAATATATTTGTTTCTATTGATGAAGTTAGATGTATTTTAAAAGAAAGATATATTTTGTCCCCTAGAAGCCATAAAACTACTAAAAAAAATATTAAAAAACTACTTATGCAACATAAGTATCAAGCTACTTCTAAAAATCAAATCGCTAAAATTCAGGCTAGCATTGTTGCTGTTGAAGATGCTCACCCTAGACAACCTAGATGTATTTATTTTGGTGAAGAAGTTCAAATTGATGCTTCTGAACATGTTTGGTTTGGTAATCAAAAGTCTCAACTTCATGCTGCTATTGATGATGCTACTGGTCAAGTACTTGCTGCATATTTTGATAAACAAGAAACTTTAAATGGTTATTACAATATTTTTTACCAGATTTTAACTAAATATCGGTATACCTTATCTTTTCAAAGCTGATAGAAGAACTGTTTTTGATTACAAAAGAAAAGGTACTACCCGTGATGAGGATAATACCCTTACTCAATTTGCTTATGCCTGCTCTCAATTAGGCACTAGCATTGAAACCAGTAGCGAACCTGAATTTAAACCTCGTATTGAAAGGCTTTTTGAAACTTTTCAAACTAGGCTAATATCTGAACTAAGATTGGCTAACATTACAACAATTGAAGAAGCCAATAACTTCCTTCCAACTTTCTTAGACAAATACAATTCAAAGTTTGCTCTATATATTAATCATAGCAAATCTGTCTTTGAAAAGCAACCATCTGAACAAAAAATCAACCTAACCTTAGCTGTTTTATCTAGGAGAGTAGTTGATACTGGCCATTCCATTTCTTTTAAAAAGAAATATTACAGATTGGTAAATTCAGTTGGTACACCAATATATTTTGGAAAAGGAACTAAAGTTATGGTAATTGAAGCTTTTGATAAAAGTCTTTATGCTACAGTAGAAGATAGTATATTTGCACTTGAAGAAATTCCTAAAGTTCAAGCAAAATCTATAAATTTTGATGAAGTATTGTCAGAAGAGCCAAAGAAAATTTACATTCCAAGAATGATACATCCATGGAAAAGACAATCCTTTGAGAATTTTGCAGAAAAACAATTTTTAAAAGTACAAAAAGAACTTGAAGCAAAAGTTTCTTAAAATGATTTTTAAAATTAATCATTTTTGCGTAGGGTACATGAAGGGTAGCAAAAATGATGGTGTTCGAAGAACAAATTTTAAAAATCATTACAGTACCCTGACCAAAAAAACTAACCCTAAAAAATCAAATTTTTAGGGCTTATGTTTAAAAAATTTTGGGACATTTTCAAAAATGATTGACATCATTTTTAACATTATTTTGACTACGTATATGTGTAATACTTTTTTAGATTATGTAAATAAGCTCATCTGATTACTTTGGCTCATTCCCTTCAAGCATCCAAATTTCTTTAAAAGTTCTACTACAGATTTTCCAATTTTTGCACGTATTTGCAATTCATCTATGCACATAAATTCACCTTTTGCTTTTGCACTTTCTATACTTTCTGCAGCTACTGTTCCTAGTCCTGGTATACTATTTAATGGTGGTCTTATACCTTCATCTTCCATAGTAAATTTAGTAGCATGTGATTTATATAAATCTATTGGCAAAAAGTTAATTCCTCTTTCGTACATTTCTAGCACTAATTCTAATATTGAATATACATTTTTATCCTTTGCAGATATGTTATTTCCTTGTAATTCTAACTCTCTCATCTTGTTCTTTACTTTTTCTTTTCCATATATCATACACTCACTATCAAATTCATCTGCTCTTATTGTAAAATATGCTGTATAATATGCCTTAGGCTGATGAACCTTAAACCATGCAATTCTAAATGCATTTGTTACATATGCAGCAGCATGAGCCTTTGGGAACATATATTTAATTTTCTCACAAGATCTTATATACCATTCTGGAACATTATTTTCCATCATTATTTCTTTATATTCTTGCCATTGCTCTGGCTCCTTTAAGGCTTTCCCTTTACGTACTGTCTCCATTATTTTAAATGCTGGTTTTGGAGGTACTCATTGTTTTATTAAAT
>CAZASP010000112.1:0-3090 GCA_964487865.1 uncultured Clostridium sp.
CCATAAATTATGTTTTAAATGGTGTTTTATCCTTCCAACGTCACACATACCACTTGCTGATATTATTATATTTGGGTTTGGATTTTCGTTAAGTGCTTTTGATTCTTCTGCTGTTTGTGTGAATTTTAATCCAGGAAATTCTAGTGGATTGTCTCCTTTCATTATTTCTTCTTGGATTTCTCTTTCAAATAAGTTTGTGTTTTCTCTAAATACTTCTGTTGCTGATATTGCAAGTGGGCTGTCAACGAATACATCTGCTTTCATCAATGTTTTATATTTTCTTATGAATTCTTCGTCTTCTTTTTCTTCCTTTAATTTGTTTAGTTCATACAATATTTCTTGAGTTCTTCCTACTGCAAAAGATGGAATAACTACTGTTCCCCCTTGATCTAATGTTTCTGATACAATGTTTAAGAAAAGTTGAGCCTTTTCATCATTTCTTAAATGTAATCTACTACCATAAGTTGACTCCATTACTAAATAATCTGCATTTTCTATCATCGTTGGTGAGTCTAATAATGGTAAATCATTATTTCCTAAATCTCCTGTGAATACTGTTTTTGTTTCTTTTCCATCTTCTTTTGTCCATACTTCTATAATGCTAGAGCCAAGCATGTGTCCTGCATCATTAAATCTAACATGTATATCCTCTGTGATTTCTATTATTTCGTCATATTGTACTGGTTCAAAAATTTCTAAACACTTTGCTGCTTTTTCTGCTGTATACAATGGTGCTACTTCTTTTTCTCCTTTTCTTTTTCTTTTCTTATTTTTCCATTGGTTTTCCATTTCTTGAATATGACCACTATCTGGTAGCATAAGAGCACATAAGTCACATGTTGCTTTGTGAGCATAAATCTTATTTCTAAATCCGTCATTATACAATTTTGGTATTCTTCCCGAATGATCTATATGAGCATGTGTTAATAACATAAAATCTATATCATTTGGATTATATTCAAAATTTTCTTCATTTTGCACTTCTAATTCTGCTTTTCCTTGCCACATACCGCAATCTACTAAGAATTTTTTTCCACATGCTTCAACTAAAAAATTTGAACCTGTAACAGTTTTGGTTGCCCCTAAAAATGTAATTTTCACGTTATTTTCCTCCATTTAGTTAAAAATTTTTATTTTTTTATTCATTTTGAAAGCTAATTCTTTTTTGTTTAGATTTCCAATACTATTAATTTCTATTTTTTCCTCAAAAACATTTTCATCAAATAATTGGATGTAATATTTTTCTTTTTCTTTCGTACATTTTATATATAAATCTTCTAAATTAATGACTCTAACATAAAATATGTTTTTTAAAATATCAAGATTCATTTGCTTTTCCTTGCTAAATTCATCAATTACTTTTAAATTATTTGCTTTTTCTATTAATAACATTTGAGTTTCTTCTATTTCATTTTGAAGTTCTTCTATTTGATAAATTAATTTTTCTTGATTAAATGGTAATAAACAATAATATCTAAATTCATAAATATCTTTCATAATTTCTTGTTTATTATCGACTTTTTCAATATTTTTTCTGTAATATTGCAAAAATGTTTTCTGCAAATCTAACATATATATTTCAATTGTTTCATCTAGGTTATTAGTTTCTAATATTTTTAAATAACCATTCCTTTTTGTTACTTCTTCTTTGTATGCTATGAATTTTTGTGGATTTAATAAAATATTTAGTTTTTCTATTCTTTTTATTTTTTCTTTTCTTTCGTCCATCATCATTTTTGATAAAATTCTAATACTAAAAATCTTTTCTTGTAATGGTAAATTTTCGTTTCTTCTCTCATATTCTTCTTGTAAGTCAGCTTTATTATTAATTGTTTCATCAATTTTTTTAATTTGTTTTTCTAATTCTTGTTTTTCTTTAGTTATTTCTTGTATGAATTTTTGATTGTTTTCAATTTTAGCTACTCTTGCTTCTGTTTCTTTTTTTTCTTTTTGCAACCAAGTATTTAATTTTTTATTATAACGAAAAGCTAATAATACAGATAATTTTTCAAAAAGTTCTATTAATTTTTCTTGTTTTTGCTTTCCATATTTCTTTTCTAACCTATTTTGAAACGACTCATAATAATCGATTATAAAGTGACTATTCTTTATCCAACTGTCTAGAAATTTATATCCTACTAATATCCTCATATTTTGATATGCTAGGTTGTGATATATGCTTTCAATTTCTCTTGGAATTGTTGTCCATGAATAGCCATTAAAATCACGCATTGGCTCTACTGTATCTATATTATTTCCTACATTTATTAAGTCTGATAATGTTTTGCTAATTATAGAATACTTGTCTTTAATAATTTGCTCATTTTTATTTATTTTTGAAAGACAATATAATACTTTTCGCTCAATAGGATAGCATATTATTCTCTTTTTTTCTTTGTCTACTAAAAATGTTCTATTTCCTAGTAATTGGCTTTCTTTTGAGTTTAATTTTACAATTTTTATAGTGTCACAATTATTTTTTATTCCTTCAATTATGTTTTCTATAAATTCTTCTTTGCTTGGTACATTTGGTTTTACTTTTTCATAGTCTTTATAGGCTGTTTCTATTTTATATAAAATGTTAAGGAGAATATTTTTTACGTTTTCGTTGAAATATTTGTCTTCTAATATTTTTTCAAGTTCGTTGTTATAGTCTTTTTTTACTATTTTATCTAAAAACTTGTCTGTTTTCTTTTGCAAAATTCTTCTCCTTTCTATTAAGATTTCAATTCATTCCATTTTTCTAAAGTCATCAATACTTCTCTTGGCTTACTACCTTGATATCCTGAAATGACGCCTCTTTCTTCCATTTGGTCAATTATTCTTCCCGCTCTTGCATAACCTACTTTAAATCTTCTTTGTATAAAAGATGTTGACGCTTGTCCTGTTTCTATAACAGTTTGAATTGCATCCATTAAGAATGGGTCTGTGTCATCATCTTCTGTTGACTCTTGTGTAATTTCTTTATCTGTTTTATTACTGTTTTCTATCGTTTCTAAAATATCTTCACTATAATTTGCAGTTCCATTTGATTTAATAAAGTCTACTATTTTTTCTACCTCATCATCTGTAACAAATGCACCTTGTACT
>CAZASP010000112.1:3100-3458 GCA_964487865.1 uncultured Clostridium sp.
GCTCCAACACTATCTAAAATTGTTCTAGAGTCTACTTGAGAAGATACAGCAAAGGCTATTCTTGATGGTACATTTGCTTTAATTAGTCCTGTAATTACATCAACAGATGGTCTTTGTGTTGCAATTACTAAATGCATTCCTGCTGCCCTTGCCTTTTGTGCTAAACGGCAAATTGCATCTTCTACGTCATTTTTTGCTACCATCATTAAATCTGCTAATTCATCTATAATTATTACAATTTGTGGTAGTTTACCTGCTGTTTCATCTTTTTTAACTATTTTATTGTATCCTTTTAAATCTCTTACACCTTTTTCTGCAAATAGGTTATATCTATTATCCATTTCTTGTACTGCCCATG
>CAZASP010000113.1:0-3360 GCA_964487865.1 uncultured Clostridium sp.
ATTTAAAAGACGGAATAAAAATTTCCGTCCTTATATTATTAAAATTAAATATTTTTATCTATATTTGGTAATAATTGTTTTTTTCTAGAAACAACTCCCTCCAAAAATGCTTTGTCATTTTCTAATTGTTTTCCAAAAGCTACTTTAATAATTCCTGCTTTTTCTCCTAAAGCTATAATTTCTGAATTACTGTTAAGTATATCAGTAATAGCAAATACAAATAAACTTAATCCTTTCTCTTCAATTGCCCTATTTATAACCTCTTTTATTTCTTTTTCTCTTCTTAATACATCTTCAATACTAACAGTATTAACTTGTGCTATTACAAATTTCTTTCCATCTTTTTCTAAAGATTTTGCATCTAAATTGATTAATTCTTCACAGGAAAAATCGTCTAAATCTGTTCCTGCTTTTAACATTTCAATTCCATATTCATTAACGTCAATTTCAGCTATCTTAGCCAATTCCTCTAATGCCACTTTATCCTTTTTAGTTGTAGTTGGTGATTTTAATAATAATGTATCTGATATAATGCTACTTGCCATTAAAATAGCTTCCTTTTTATCTATAGAGTAATTTAATCTCTTAAATTCTTCAAATAAAATTGTTGATGTACATCCATAAGGTTTTGCATTATAATATAAAGGTTCAACTGTTTCAAAGTTAGCAATTCTATGATGATCTGTTACACTTAATATTTTTGCTTTTTCAATTCCTTCAACACTTTGATTAAATTCATTGTGATCTACTAAAATTACTTCTTGCCCTTCTTCTATTTTTTCAATTAACTCTGGTGCTTTTATGTTTAAATAGTCTAATACATATTTTGTTTCTTTATTTATACTTCCTAATCTTACTGCTTTTGTATTATTCCATCCACTTTTTTTGTCTAAAATCTCATGCACAAGGCTAGAACAGATGGAATCTGTGTCTGGATTTTTGTGTCCAAATATTAAAACTTCTTTTTCCATAATTTTAACTCCTTTTTCTGTTTTATTTTCTAATTGAAATAAGGACTCAAGGTTGTCCTTAAATCCTTATTATTATATTTTCATTTTTGTAAATTGTCAAGGTGTATTTTGGGTCTGTCTCTAACCACACCTGAATTTTTTTATTAGTTTTTCTATTGTTGTAGTTGTTTTTTCTTTTGTTTTTGTGTTTTCAAGTTCTAGTTCTTCTCCTTGTGTTTTGTCACCTATAATAATCATGTAAGGTGTTCCTAGTATTTTGCAATCTTTCATTTTAATTCCTATACTTAAGTTTTCTCTGTCATCTATTATACATTCAATTCCTTCTTGTTTTAGTTTTTCATATAATTCGTTTGCTTTTTTTACCTTATCTTCATTATCCATTTTAGGAATTATTTGTACTTTGAAAGGCGCTATTTTTTCTGGTAAAGAGAAACCACATGGTCCCCATTTTTCATCATTGATTAAACATTGCTCATATAATGCCGCAACTGTTCTGCTTACACCTATTCCGTAACATCCCATATAATATAATGCTTCTTGCCCTTCTTGATTAGTAAACTTCCCATTCATAATTTCAGAATATCTTGTTCCTAATTGGAAAATATGTCCTAATTCCATTGTTCTAATTTCTTTAAAGTTAGATATTTCTTCAATTCCATATTCTTCTTTTAGATATTGCTTATAGTCCTCTTTTTCTAATATTTCTGTATTTAAACCAATTCCTGTTTTTTCATCATATAAGATTTTGTCTTCACCTTGGTCTGAAATTATCATGAATTCTTCTGATTTTTTTCCTCCCATTGCTCCATTGTCTGCTACTATTGAGATTACTTCCATACCAATTTTTTCAAATATTTCGAGGAATGCATTTTTTATATTTTCATAAGATTTTTCCATACCTTTTTCATCAATATCAAAACTATATGCATCTAACATTGGAAAAGCTTTTCCTCTTAATAAATATCCTCTTGTTCTAATTTCATTTCTGAATTTTTCTCCAATTTGATAATAGGTTACTGGTAAGTTTTTATATGATTTTAATTTTTCTCTTGCAAATTCTAACATTGCTTCTTCACCAGTTGGTGCTAAGCAAAAAGTTCCTTTATTAGATTCTGTAATTAACATTGTTCCGTCTTGCACATATTGGTTATATCGACCTGAATTTTTCCAAATTGTATCTGGTTGCAAAGTTGGTAATAATACTTCTATTGCTCCATATTTATTTAGTATTTCTACAATTATTTTTTCTACATTTCTTCTTACTAATAATGGAATAGTGTTATATCCAAATAAGCCGGCACCATATTGTACTAGTTGTCCTGTTTGCAATAATATACTTTGTCCAGGATACATTTCATCTATATTATTTAATTTTGTTGTTCCTAAACCTGTTTGTGATAGCTTCATACTATTTCCTCCTTAATTTGTCCATTCTCATCCATTTTATATCTCGGCAATTCTGGTAAGTCTTCTAAAGAACTGTATCCAAACATCCTCAAAAATTCATTAGTTGTTTGGTATGACATTGGTCTCCCTGGTAAATCTGCTTTACCAGCTTCTTCAATTAACTCATACTCTAGTAATTTGTAAACACAAGCATCAGCAGAAACCCCACGAATTTCTTCTATTTCTGGTCTAGTTATTTTAGGATTATAAGCTATTATAGCTAAAGTTTCTAATGCTGCATTAGATAATTTAGGTTTATTCCTTTTATCTAATATTGGATATATATACTCATATAAGTCTTTTTTTGTACATAATTGATATGAATCATTTATTTTAATAATTTCAATTCCTCTATCTAATTGTTTATATTCTTCTTTCATATTCTCTATAACTTTTTCAATATCGTCTTGCGGAATTTCTAGACTTAAAATTAATTCTTTTTGAGTTACTGGTCTTCCAGCAGCAAAAAGAATTGCTTCTATAATTGATTTTATTTCATTAATTTCCATTTTATTTTCTTTCCTTTATGAAATTATATTTGCTTTATATTATGCCAAAAAAAAGCCAATCTGTCAATATCTTCAAGCTTTGTTTATAGAATTTTCTTGTTGAATATTAATGCTTTATTAAAAATACACTTACATAAAATTCTCTTGCACTTTTAACGATAATATGATAATATATTTTTAATAAGAACACGGAGGGATTTTAATATGGAAAAAAAGAAAAATTTAGAAGTGGTTTCTGGAGATGGTTCAGGTCTAAATATTTCACCAGTATATGAGCATTTAAATGTTGCTAAACCAAAATCTGCTAAAGAGAAACCTAAACATATTGTGATTCCAAAAGAGAAAAAAACAAAAGATAAAGATAATTGTTCTTAATTTTTCTAAATACAAAACTCTAGATTGCCTAAAATTAGGCTTTCTAGAGTTTAATTATT
>CAZASP010000114.1:0-3310 GCA_964487865.1 uncultured Clostridium sp.
GATGATGGATTCAACATGGGAATATTAGCTTTAAAAATTGCAGGTAAGAAAAATGGTGTTAGTAAATTACATGGTGCTGTATCAAGAGAATTATTTGGAGAAGTATGGCCAAACATAGCAGCAAATGAATCTCCAATTGAATATGTAACAAATGGAATTCATACTTGTTCATGGTTAGCACCGAAGATGAAAGAATTATATAACAAATATTTAATTCCATATTGGCAAGATAACATACATCAAGATCACATATGGGAAAAAATAAAAAATATTCCAAATGAAAAACTATGGGAAGTTCACATGGAGCAAAAAACAAAATTACTAAAATTAGTAAAAGACAGCACAACTGAAAGATTAAGACGTTCTGGATATAAATATGAAGAAATCAATGAAATTGTTTCAAAACTTAATCCAAAAGCTTTAACAATAGGATTTGCTAGAAGATTTGCAACTTATAAAAGAGCGACTTTAATTTTTAAAGATTTAGAAAGAATTACAGAAATTTTAAACAATGAAGAAAGACCAGTTCAAATTATATTTGCAGGAAAAGCACATCCGGCTGATAAAGAAGGACAAGACTTAATTAAATATATTCACGAGATATCTATGATGCCACAATTTAAAGGCAAAATATTCATTTTAGAAAATTACAACATTGCTATGTCAAGATATTTAGTAAGTGGTGTAGACGTCTGGTTAAATAATCCAAGAAGACCTATGGAAGCATCTGGAACAAGTGGACAAAAAGCATCAGTAAATGGTGTTATAAACTTTAGTGTTTTAGATGGTTGGTGGGCAGAAGGATATACCCAAACTAATGGCTGGACCATTGGAAACAACAGTGAATATGATTCTTATGAAGCACAAGATATAGCAGATAGTCAAAGTATGTATCACACTTTAGAAGAAAAAATAATACCTACATATTACGAGAAAGATAAAAACGATATTTCTAAAAAATGGATGGAAATAATGAAAAATTCTATTATTACAACAGGTGGTAAATATAGCACTTCTAGGATGTTAGTAGATTATACAAACAATTTATACATTCCACTTTGTAATTTAACTAAAAAATATTATTCTGATGTTGATAATGTAGCTACTTATAATTCTTGGAAAAAAGACTTATATATGAATTGGAAAGATATAAAAATTACACAAGCTAATAACTTAGATAATATTACAATTGATGCTGGTAACAATATAGAGGTTGCATGTGAAGTAGTTTTACCAAACATTTCTGTAGAAAATGTAACAGTAGAAGTATACTATGGAAAAATCTTAGAAAATGGTGTTGTAGAAAACATTAGTATTATACCAATGCAACTAAAAGAACAAGATGAAGAAAATAAAAAATATTATTTCACTGCAAAAATTGAATTAACAACAGGAGGAAATTATGGCTATACATTTAGAGTTATGCCAAAACATGAAATGTTATTAGAACCAGCTAATTTAGATTTAGTAAAATGGATAACAACAAAATAAAGCAATAAAAGGAGAAAAACATGCCAATAAAAATGATTGTAGGTCTTCAATATGGAGATGAAGGAAAAGGAAGGGCAGTTCATTATGAAGCAAAAAATGCAGATATTGTAATACGAGGAACAGGAGGAAGCAATGCAGGTCATACTGTAGTTGCTAATGGAAAAAAGTATACCATGCATTTATTACCATCAGCAATTATTAGACCAGAGGTACTTTCTATGATTGGACCAGGAGTAGTAGCAGATTTGAAAATTTTAGTAGATGAAATTGAACAAATGCGTGAAGCTGGTATAAGAGTAGAAAAGGATAACTTTGTAATAAGTGAAAGAACGCATATAACCTTTCCACATCATAGACAACTAGATAGGCTGTACGAAATGTTAAAAGCAGAAAAGGTAGGAACAACAGGAAGAGGAGTAGGAACAACTTATGAAGAAAAGGCTCGTCGTACAAATTTAAGAATGCATGATTTATTTATAGAACCTTCTGCACTAAAAGAAAAAATCAAGGAAAATCTTAAAGTATACAATGTTTTAGTAACAGAAGCTAATAAACTTATTGAAGATGGCATTTATAATGAAGAAAAATTCCCTATTATAACAACAAATGAAGAATACAATTATTGTATGGAATACAAAGAAAAATTACAAGAATTTATTACAAATACTCATGTAATTATAGACAATGCAATAGAAGACGATAAATTAATAATAATAGAAGGAGCACAATCATTCTGGTTAGACAATGACCATGGAGACTATCCAATGACAACATCATCTAATCCGAATGCAAGTGGAACAGCCTCTGGAGCAGGAATAGGACCTACTTTAATAAATGAGGTAATTGGAGTTATAAAAGCTTACACATCAAGAGTAGGAAATGGACCTTTTATTACAGAACAAAAAAACGAAATAGGAGATTCTATCCGTGAATGGGGACATGAATATGGTACTACAACAGGTAGACCAAGAAGAACAGGCTGGTTAGATTTAGTTATGGTAAAACATACAAAAAATACAAGTGGACTAACATCTTTATGTGTTAACCATTTGGATACAATTGGAAAATTTGACAGCATTAATGTTTGTACTGGCTATAAATATAAAGGCAAAATTATAAAACATGTACCTATTGATAAAGAAAATTGTGAGCCAGTTTATGAAACATTAAAAGGAGGCTGGAACACGCAAGGAGCAACAACTTTTGAAGAACTTCCAAAAGAGGCTCAAGAATATATTAACTTTATTGAAAAATATATTGGTGTATTTGTTAAATATATTGGAGTTGGTGCTGATGAAAAAAGAACAATTATAAGATAATAAAAAGTTGCCAAAAAAGGACAGTCCCTTTTGGCAGCTTTTTATGCTAGTATAGCACCTAAAATTAGGATACCTAGATTATTTTGATAAATTTCATCAAATTGAGAAATTGGCAAAGGATTTTCACCAAGACCTGCCTCGATAGTATAACCAGGACGATTATAATCTTGTATAAACCAATCTTTAAATCCTGCAAAGCTAGAGTTATAAGGCGTTTCTGCTAGAAGATAACCACTTGATTTAGCAAAATTTTCTCCGATGCTACGACTATTAGGTGGATTATAATTTTGAAATTGATAGTAGATTTCTTGACCTTGAGTATGATATGCTATTACTAATTTGAAGTCATGTGATAATGTGAAGTTATAAATTGTTAAAGCTTCTGGCTCTGTTAAAGGTCCATATCCTACAAAATCTCGTGGACTAGGACGTGTGAACCCTTGTGCATATTTAATGTCTTTTGCATTTTCCCATCCTGCTGGAAATTGTAAGTTTAAATC
>CAZASP010000115.1:0-3249 GCA_964487865.1 uncultured Clostridium sp.
TTGAGCAAGATTTTTCACTTGCTCATATTTATAGTACATTTATTATTTTCAATTTTAAAATCCAACACTTTTTGTTAGATACATTTTTATTTTTAATTAATATATTTCATGTCTATAAATTAAATTGATAAAACAACCTTTTTTGTTAAAATAATAATTACATAACAAATTACACAAAAGAAAGGTTGTTTTTATAATAAAATTATATAATACTCAAGCTAATCTTGCAAGTGATTTAGCAAAATTTATTAAAAATATTTTTCCTAATATATCCAAACCTCATCTTAAAGTTATTCCTTTTATTATCCTTAATATGATTGAATCTAAATCCGTTGTTACTTAAAAATTAATTATTCAAAAAAATGGTGTTAATTTTAAAAGAACAATCTCTTTATTTAATGTTGGTTTGTTTTATTTTAACCTTGCTTTTTGTTGTCCGAAATATGCCATTATTAAATCCAATTTTGTCCTCTACGATATATGATTTTATTTCTAATTTTATTATCATTTTCATATATGTTTTTTTGTTATGCAATTTTTTAAAATTCCCATATATTATAAAAAAATTTTCAAGAATTAAATTGCCGTGCATTTTTTGCTCTAAATTCTTGAAAATTTATTTTTTATTTACTTTAGGTCGCATATTTTGGCATTATATCTGTTGATATTACTAGACTTTATGAAAACTGTCGGGTATTAAGTTGTTTAGATATTAGAAGTCTGCACAACGCGAAATCTTTTGTTCATTACATATTTATGTCATATACTGTCTTTGCACCCGTATTGTTTCTTTTTGTTAATTTCACATCAGGCTTTAGAGAAACTACTGGTCTAATGCCAGACATTACGCTTCCGATGTAGGTAGAAGTCACTTGGCCCGTATAGTTCACTGACATGATGTAGTTGAGGGCGTTGTTTGCTGGCGAGCTAAGTAGATAATTATTGCAAGAAGTATTATTTTCAGTGTCAGAGCCATCCGCAGCCGTTTCTGTTCCTTCAAATAAAACTAAATTCTGGTATTTTTGATGTGGAAAATATAATGTATCTCCATATCCTTTTGTCGAATTTACTTTGTAGTAAGTCAAGATACCAGCTGAACCAATTCCCACTGTATATCCTGATGATTCTGCTGAGGTCTGGTTTGTTTTTTTTCCTTTTGCATATAAAGTCACACCTCCATTTTCCACTTGGCCTCCATGCTTTTGATTCCAACTTGCTACCCACATCTCTAGTGTTGGTCCTCCTATTGCATAATCTGCACAATTAAATTTTTTGCTGTTGTCCACAAATGGTTTCCAATTTCCTGTACATTGTAATGAGCTTGCACATCTTGAATTAATATTGCCTTCGGCCCCAGTGTTTCCTACGTGGTCTGAACAATAATAATGGTCACCTTTATTACAGAAACTTCCACTCGGCATAAATATCTCTGGGAATGAACATTGTGGTTGGCTACTATTTAAATTTAAATTATGCTTATCATTACAATGATATTTGACAGGTGAGCTTTCTGTCCAACGACTACAACAAGCCCCGTACCCCTCCTCTGTACTTTTAGTCATATTTGCAAGTGCTTCTGCTTGGTTTAATGCTTCACAAGTATTTGGTACATAGTCTGCTGCTATTAAAAATATACGTGTTTCCTTTTTTCCATCTTTTGTGTTTTCACCTACATAAAATATTCTCCAATCGTTTGTAAAATCTTTATCTCCACTTAAGTCTAATCCATAATCTACATAGTCTCCATAATTATCTTTGTTTAAGCTGGCTGCTGTTAATTGCCCTTCTGGCGTTCCACCACCACCACCTTCTGGTGTCTCTGTTGGTGTTGTTGAATCACTTCCTGAGCCTCCACCTAAACCTTTGGATAATTCATTCATTGCTAAACTTTCATTAATTGCTGCCTGTTCATATTTATTTGTAGCAAACTTTGCCATTTGAATTAGTCCATTATCTCCTAATGCCATGTTTAGTGTTACTGCAGCTAATATTAACATTATTATAATCGTCACTACTAACGCTATTAGCGTAATTCCTCGTTCCCTTTTTGCCATTACTTGTTTTTCAATTCCTTGATTGCTACTTTTAACTACTTTTTTTATTGCACTTTTTTGTGTATTGATTTTCCTTCCCTTTTTCATTTGTTCCCTCCTTCTTCTTTTTTTATTTATTATTTATACTTTTTTGCATAAAAAAACTACGCATTTTAGCTTTCACTAAAACACATAGCTTTTTCTTCTATGTTCTCTTTTTTATTCTTTAAATTACTTGTGTGTGTGTGTGTGTGTGTGTGTGTACAGCCTCAAGGCTTTCAGGCTCTTTCATCTTTCGTATATCCTTTCTAACAAAATATCCAAGAACTTTGTATACTCTTCTAATAAGAATTTCTAAAAAATTTCTACTTTGTCTTCTAATTTTTTACGTCTAATTTTTTACTCGGTCAAAATTAAGTTTTTGATTTCCTGTTTCTTCTTCATATTTTACAATAAACCCTTTTCTATTGTCAATATTTTTTTCTTTTTTTGTCTGAGTGTTTTCGTTTTTTTGTCTGAGTGTTCTTATGGCGTCAAATCTATATCATCAAATTTTTATGAATTATCAATTGTTTCTTCATACTTTATTTCGAGATTATCTAATGTTTCGTTTGATAAATCTTCATATGAATAATATTCTATAAAAAAATTTTTACCATTTACATCTTTAGCTTTAAATCTATATATAAATAAACCACCTGTAAATCCATCTTCATTATGAGTAAACCATGATGCTTTAATTTTCCCATCAATATTATATTCCTGTAAAACGTATGCTTCAACCATTTCACGTTTATTTTTTTTTACTTGTTGAGGGTGGTTTCTTATGTAATTAATTCCTATAAAAATTATACAAATTATGCAAATAACTATAATAAAAAAAATTAAAAAAATTTTTAACGATTTTTTCATAAATACACCTTAATAATAATTACTTTTCCCTTTTAGTTTTTTCTCTTGGATGATTTATACAAATACCAATCAATGACTAAAGTATATCATAACTGTGATAAATTGCAATAGCAAAATTAAAAACATTTTTCAAAAATTGTATATCATATAAATGTCAAATACTTTACACTATTACCAGTGGAAGATGTGTAGCAAGTAAATGTGGGTATGTTCGAACAGATACGTTGTTGTAGCGATTATGGAGGTTATTTGCGAAAAATTTTCCTCCCACTTTTTGTTAAAAAAATAATTTGATTAATCAACT
>CAZASP010000116.1:0-3202 GCA_964487865.1 uncultured Clostridium sp.
TGAGGAAGCTGTTGCAACAGAGCCTACTGCTGAAGAAGTTGCTCAAGAACAAGTTTCAAAAGAGAAAATAGAAACAGTTGTTGAAGAGCAACCAGTGGTTGAAGAACCTAAAGCTGAAGAAATTAAAAAAGAAGAGCCAAAAACAGAAGTGGGAACTGAAGTTGCACCAGAAGAAGCACCAAGTGTTGAAACAGAAAATGTTGAAGTTCAAGAAACTGTTGATACTGTGAAAGAAGAAACAGTAGAAGACGTTAAAGAAGAACCAAATAAATAAAAGAAAAGTTGCCAAAGGGGACGGTCTCCTTTGGCAACCTAAAATTAAATACTAAACATATCTTCCATTTTGTAGAATCCATTTGGCTTATTTATAAGAAATTCAGCAGCTTTTATGGCACCTTCTGCAAATACATTTCTAGAATAACTTGTATGTTTTAATTCAAAAGTCTCGAATTCTCCAAAAAACTGAACAACGTGTTCACCTACAATATTTCCACCACGTATTGAATTCATACCAATTTCTTTTTTATCTCTTTTTTCACGTTTGTCATGTCTGTTATATTCACAATGCATAGTATTTCCAAGAGAATTATTGATAGAGTCAGCAAGCATTTGTGCAGTACCGCTTGGACTATCAATTTTATGATTATGATGTGTTTCAGTTATTTCAATATCTGTATTTTTAAAAAGGGGGGCTAACCATTCAACTAATTTTTTCATAATCATTATATCGTATGACATGTTTGCAGATTTAAAAATTGGAATTTGTTTACTATATTCTTTTATTTTTAATTCTTCTTCATCTGAAAATCCAGTAGTTGCAATAACTACAGGTACATTATTTTTACTTGCATATTCTAAAATTTTAAATGTAGCAATAGGAACAGAAAAATCTATTATTACATCAGGTTTTTCTTTTATATCTTCAATTTTATTATAGACAGGAAAAGCAAATTCACCAGTTACGTTTTTATCAAATCCACATTTTAATAGTAAATTTTCATTTTCTTCTACCAAGTCACATACAATTTGTCCCATTTTACCACTACATCCATTTACCATTACTTCTAACATAATTTATATTCCTTTCTATTAGTTCATTAATTTTTCTAATTCTGTTTTTAATATTAATTCCTTTTCCTTACTCATTTTTGTAAGAGGTAACCTAGGAATACCAAAATTGTAACCCAAAATATTTAAAGCAGATTTTACTGGTATAGGATTTACCTCACTAAATAAACTATTAATCAATGGAATTGCATCTAATTGCATTTTAGTTGCAGTTGAAATATTTCCGTCAAAGAAATTTTGAACCATATCATGAGCATATTTTGGCATAACATTTGATAATACAGAAATAACGCCAATACCCCCTAAAGACAAGATAGGCAAAGTTTGGTCATCATTTCCTGAATAAATATATAAGTTATCACCACATAAATGAGCAATTTCAGCTACTTGTGATAAATTACCACTAGCTTCTTTTATTGCTACTATATTTTCTATTTTTGAAAGTTCAAAACATGTTTTTGGTAGTATATTAACTCCAGTTCTACTAGGTACACTGTATAAAATAATTGGTAAAGATACACTTTCAGCTATTTTTGTATAATGCTCAATTAAACCATTTTGAGTGCATTTATTATAATAAGGAGTAACAACTAAAAGACCATCTACACCTAATTTTTCAACTGTTTTAGAGTATTCAATAACTTGTTTTGTATTATTTCCTCCTGTTCCTGCAATAATAGGAATTCTTCCATTTGAGGTTTTAACAGCACATTCTATTGTAGCTAGTTTTTCTTCTGTTGTCATTGTAGAAGCTTCTCCAGTTGTACCACAAACAATAATAGCATCTACATTATTTTCAATTTGATTTTCTACAAGCTTTTCAAATTCTTTTAAATTAACTCCATTTTCATCAAAAGGAGTGCTAATAGCTGTACCACAGCCCTTGAATAAAATTTTTTTCATTTTTATATAAACCTTTCTTAAGAAATTTTGTTTTATATTAACAAAATTCTTAAAAGAATATTGAAATATAAATGTATTTACATCTATATTATTATAGAAATTATATTATAAAAGATAAAAAAAAGAAATAAAAAATAAAAAAATTTTCAAAAAAGTATTGACAAAATATAAAATAGGATATAAAATAAAAACAACAAAAGCGAACAACATTTCGAAAAACAAAAATTCTATAATAAACCAAATGAGGAGTGATAAAAATGAATTTAGTAAAAAGAAAAATAAATATAAAAACAGCTACAAATAACAGTATTGAAAGACATCCAGTTCCAATATTAGGAATAGATTATAAAGTAAAAATTATTTACAAAAATATAAAAATTACAGAACTAGATGTTGAAAATAAAACTATAAAAATATCACTTCCTAATATATATAAAAAAATAGATAACAAAGAAATATTAGATTTAGCTATTGATAAAATGTATGAACAAATTGCAAAAGTAGAAATTGAAAGAGCAATGGAAAAAACAAGAATTATGCTTGGATTTGCACCAGAAGAATATGAAATCAAAAAAATGAAAACATTAGGAACTTGCAAAAACAATAAGATATCTATACATCCAGAAATTGTAAAGTATAATCGCAAAGTTATTGATTATGTTGTACTACATCAATATTGCCATTTAAAACACAAAAACCATACTAAAGCTTTCTTTACAATGTTAGAAAAGTATTTACCAGACTATAAAAAATGCGAAGAAATACTTTTGAATATATAACTAATGTTTAGTATTAAAAGTTTGATATATCATTTAAATTGTACAGTATTACAATTCACAGCAAATATAATATGTGCATAGTCAAAATTTGTGGCATGTGAATTGTAACTGTGCAGTAACAATATATAAAATATTTTTAAATAAAACCTCGACAAAAGATAAATAAAGTGTTAATATACTATTAGCACTTTATTTATTATTGGGGTATCGCCAAGCGGTAAGGCATTCGGCTCTGACCCGAATATGCGTAGGTTCGAATCCTACTACCCCAGCCAAATCTTTTATAAAGCAAGGAGGTAACAAATGAAAAATGCAAAAGGTATTACTTTAATTGCATTAGTTATAATGATAATTGTTTTAGGTATATTAGCATCAATTGCTACTTATAGTGGAATATCTGTAGTTAAATCATCTAAATTCACAAAATTTTCTACTGAATTAAAGATTATGCA
>CAZASP010000117.1:0-3189 GCA_964487865.1 uncultured Clostridium sp.
CTTTAATTCCAAAATTATCATTAATAACTTTAGCAAGAGGTGCTAAACAGTTTGTTGTACAAGATGCATTTGAAACAATATTCATGCTTGGGTCATATTCTGTGTTGTTAACTCCCATAACAAACATAGGAGCATCTTTAGATGGCGCACTAATAATTACTTGTTTAGCACCTGCATCAATATGAGCCTGTGCTTTTTCAAGTGTTGTAAACACACCAGAACATTCTAAAACAAATTCTACTCCTAGTTTTCCCCATGGTATGTTGTGTGGATCCATTTCATTAAATACCTTTATATCTTTTCCATTTACTGTTAAAACATTGTCTTTTCCTTCTACTGTACCTTCAAACTTTCCATGAACTGTATCATATTTTGTCATGTAAGCCATATAATCTGCTGTAATAAATGGGTCGTTAATTGCAACAACCTCTACTCCTTCTTTCTTTAAAGCTGCTTGGAAAGATAAATTTCCAATTCTACCAAATCCGTTAATACCAATTTTTACTGACATAAAAAATTCCTCCTTCTTAGATGATGAATATATTTTATATCAACACCTACATTATAAAAATTACCTAATTTTTCAAGGCAATTTCATTTTATAACAAAAAGCTATACTTTGCAAGTACTTTTTGGATTTTTCTCCCAGATTACACCTAGCCATATAATTTTTCTAATACTATTATAAACATTGCATGTGACCATCCAAGACCTAGGACCCAGTTAGGCTGTAAGGTTGCGTTGTCTATTTGCTCACCTAATAGATGATGTTTGCCTGCTGTTTTTACTACAAAGTCAAATGTTTCTTTGGCTTTTTTCTTTTCTCCTGTTTCTAAGTAATATAGCGTCATCCAAAGGTTAGCTATTGGCCATGGATTTCCATTTCTGTAATGGTCTTGCTCGAATCTTTGATATCCTCCTGTGTATGTTCTTAATGATAGGTTAATTCGTTCAATTGTGTTTACTATTTTACTTTCTTTTGCCTTGAATACTTTGAAAGGTATTACACTTCCAACTATGCTTATGTCCATTTTTCCATCTTCTGTGTTTCTTACATAACATTTTTTTTCGTCATCATACATATTTTTGTTGATATATTTTTTTATTTCTGATTGTAATTTTTCTAGTTCTCTTTTATTTTTTAATATTTTTTCTTCTTTTAAACGATTGTTTTCGAAGTCAGATGTTTTATCTTCTAATACTTTGTAAATTTTCATGATGCTTTCAAATGCTGCATATATACTTGCTAAAGAGTATAAATGTATTCCTTCGCACATTTCCCAAATATCATAGCTTACATGATATTTATGTCCTTGTTGATTTTTGCTTTCTTCAATTTCTTCTCCCACTTTATCTTTGTCATGTTCGTCTTTTCCATCAATAGTTAACCAATCTTTTACATATTTTTTCAAAAAGTCTACGGCTTTTTCACACATTGATAAGTTGTCTTTTAAGAATTTTTCTGATTTTGTATATTTATAATGTTCATATACTCCATATACAACACTTGCTGTTTCGTCTATTTGATATCCCCAACATGGTGCTAATTTTCCATCTGTAAAGAATCTTTGCTCCCACATACCATTTTTACTTTGTGTTTTTTTGCAAAAAACTTTATAAAATTTTTCTGTTTCTTTATCCATTTTTAATATATCTAAAGCTTTTGTCATAAAAACAGCATCTCTTGTCCAGCAATATGCATATCTTCCACATTGTGTGAAATTTTCATCAATTTCTGGAGAAGCTATAATTCCACCTGTTTCAGAATTCATTAATAATGGAAATAATAAAATGCTTCTTTTATAAATTTCATAAATTTTTTCATCATAACTATTTTGTGGTTCTTTAATATTTAAACCATTATGTGCCTTTACATATTTTCTCCAATATGTTTTTGTGCTAGTATATTCCTTGTTTAAATCAATTTTCTTAACTCTTTCAACTTCATTTTCCATTTCGGATATATTCTTATTTTCACCAATTAGAACGCAAACTTCTAAAGTTTTCTTTTCATTTGGCTTTATTACTCCTAAATTGTAGCAAATACTTGCATCGTTTGACATTCCTATGTAATCTTTATCATATATTTCACCTCTATTAATTGTTTCTTTGCTACCATTAATCTGATGTTTAGAGATTTCATGACCTTTTGCAAATGTTGAAAAGCTGAAATCATGTGCATATTGCAACATTCCGCCATCAATCATTTTGCAACCAACATGGTTATTGTAATCTGTTAATAATTGAGAATGAATATAAAAATTCATATCTAAATCAATTTTGCCATCATTTAAGAAAATATATCTTTTTACCAATACATTTTCCTTTATCATCATATAGTCTGTTTGGACTATTTTTAAATTAAAATAAGTATTTGTTATTTCTGTATTTAAAATATTTGTATCTGTATCATAATATTGTTTATAAACATTATTGATATCATCATGTAAATAAATTAAATCTGAATTATTTATTTTCACTCCAGTATGGAAAAAATCAATATATTGCCTACTATCTTTAGTAGGAAAATATATTCTTTGCATTTCTCCCTTTCCTGTAAATGTTGCTATCATATTTTTATTTCCAATTATCGCTTCATTTAAATATTTGTTTTCCATAATTTCCTCTTTCATCCCTCTATTACAGTTATTATCTGCTTTTCTAGGTCTTTTATTTTTTCATTTATTCTGAAGATGTCTTCGTCTTTTAGTTCTTTATCTTCTATGTCTTGTCTTACATAGCTATCCATGTCATTTATTTCTGCTTTTAGTTTTTCTAGCCTATTAATTATTTCACTTCTTAATGTTATAGCCTGTTTTCTTTCTATTTTCTGTGTCATTTCGACTTTGTTTTCTGCTGGAATCATTTCATAAGTTTCTCCAAATTCTGGTATGGTTACTGCTATTCCAGTTTCTTTTTTAATTTTTTCTGATAGTATGTTTTGTGCTTCTTCTTCTCCGTGTACTAAGAAGATGTTTTTTGGTTTTTCTATAAATGAATATATAAAGTTCATTAGTCCTTCTTGGTCTGCATGTCCTGAATATCCTTCAATATATTCTATTCTTGCATTTACTGCTATTTCTTCTCCAAATATTTTTACTTTTTTTGCTCCATTTACGATGTTGTATCCTAGTGTTCCTGGTGCTTGATATCCTACAAATAATATTGTTGATTTTGGATTCCATAGGT
>CAZASP010000118.1:0-3119 GCA_964487865.1 uncultured Clostridium sp.
TTTGTGTATATCTAACTTCTGGGTCTCTTGTTAATCTACCCATTAAAATAACTTTGTTCATATTTTATTACCTTACCTTTCTTAAAATAAAGCCCCTACATGTTTAGCATTTTACTCTTCCGTTCTAATCACAATGAATTTAATTATATCATCTGTTATTCTATAATTTCTTTCTAGTTCTGCGATTAGTGTTGGGTTTGCTTCGAAATATAAAGCAATATAAATACCTTCCTTATTCTTTTTGATGTCATAAGCAAGTTTCCTCTTGCCCAATTCATCAATTTTTGTAAGTTTACCGTCTTTATTAATCAAGTCCGTAAATGTTTCTTCTAATTTTTTCAATTTTTCATCATCTACATTTGGATTAATAATGACAACACTTTCGTATTTGTTCATTATCTTCACCTCCTTTTGGGTATTAAGCCTATCTCTTTCAGATAAGCAAGGATACTTGTAATTTTTTACAAGCTCTTTTATTTTATCACAAAAAGCCTTGTTTGACAAGGCTTTTTTCTTTTTTATATAAATTATTTTTTTATCTTTCTTCTTCCTCTCTACCTGTTCTTTTCTTCTTACTCATTCCTTTTGTACTGTTTGTGTTTGGGTTAGAGCGACTAAATCTTTGAGAATGGTTAGAGCCATAGAGACGATTAAAAAATTCTTTTTCAATAGGAGATCTTTTATAATCAAAATCTTTTCTATCTCTATTTAATTCTCTTTTAAACTTATCAAGTTCACTTTCACGTGGTCTATTATCCATAATCCATGTCTTTCTTTTATAATCCATTATGTCTTGTGAAGTGAGAGTTCCTTCTCTAATTTTAGTCCTGATTCTTTCATCAGGAATTGCTCTATAATATTTGTCCTTTAATTCATCAAACATTTTTAAATTTGGGTTATCTTGTCTCAAAAACAAATTTGATAATTTAAAAAATCTATTTGCCTTTTCAAGATCTATTCTTGTAGAACTTAATAAGGCTTGGCATTCTACTTTACAATATTTATTAATTATTGTATTTTCTAAACGCAATACATTACTATTAATTTTCTTTTCTGAAAAATCTCTCAGCGTAACGTTATAAATAAGTTCATCTATATTGTCTATATGTTTTCTATCTTGAACATTGTCTAGATATCTTTGATACTCATCATGTCTTTCTAATGAATAAATTTCATCTGCTATTGCTAAAAATTTTTTGCATTCGAAGCGCCCCATGTTCAGTTGTTTAGGCACATTTTCTCTAAGATCCCCTTTGCATAGATTCATTACTCTTTTAGGGCCTATTGCTAATTCTAATTCTTTTGCAATGCGAGTTAATCTCCCATCAGCTGATGGGTGAAAACCAATTTTTTGTAATACCCAATTTGTTAGCCCTTCATTTAAGCCCCTACCTAGTTCATTGTTGTTTCCATATACTTCAAGTATTCCTGTTGAATAGTCTACTCCTTTTCTAATATTGTCGTGTCTAAATAATGCATGTACAGCTTCATGGCACATAACTGCCATATTCTCTTCGTTTTCTCTGATATCTCGTGGTGTTAATTTTCGTTTATTTTCTTCGTCCAAGTTTAGTTTAATTATAGATTCAGTGCTTTCATAACATCCGCAATGCATTTTCTAATTTTATATTTGTTAAAACATGTTTAATATTTTTATGTAGGTTTTTTTTTGCAAATTCTTCCCCAAAAACATCAGTAAATAATTTGCAATTATTTAGTTTCTCCGTCATTACTTGCATCATATACCTTTTTACGTTCCAATTTGCCCAAGCGTATGTCTTTCCATTAATTTCCATTTGCTTAGATGTCCCCCTTAATAAACAATATTGCCTTCATTACATTCATATAATTCTTTTAATTGCTTTAAAATTTTTTCATCTTCTAATTTTTTTTCTATTCCATTTTCCAAGCAATAATAGTTATAGCTAATTACATCTTCCTTTGTAATTAATTTTTTCAAATATTTTTTGCCATCTAACTCTATTTCACTTATTATAATTTCCTCATCATCCATTTTAACTCTCTCCATTATTTTTATTTTTGCAATATTAGATTTTTTAAGATAAGTATTATAAAACGGTTTTTTATTGATATCTGTTAAATATATTCTTTTAATTTTTTGCTTCTACTAGGGTGTCTTAATTTTCTTAAAGCTTTAGCTTCTATTTGTCTAATTCTTTCCCTAGTAACATTAAATTGTTTGCCTACTTCTTCAAGAGTTCTTGCCTTTCCATCATCTAATCCAAATCTAAGTCTTAAAACTTTCGCTTCTCTAGGAGTAAGTGTTTGCATTACTTCATCTAGTTGTTCTTTAAGCATTGTATAAGAAGCCGCATCTTGTGGAGATGGAGAGTCGTCATCTTGGATAAAATCCCCCAAATGGCTGTCATCTTCTTCTCCAATCGGTGTTTCTAATGAAACTGGATCCTGAGCTATTTTTTGTATTTCCAAAACTTTTTCAACAGATACTTCCATCTCTTCTGCTATTTCTTCTGGTGTAGGTTCTCTACCATTTTGCTGTAATAAATGTCTTGAGGTGCGTATTAATTTATTAATTGTTTCCACCATGTGAACTGGTATTCTTATTGTTCTTGCCTGGTCAGCTATTGCTCTAGTAATAGCTTGTCTAATCCACCACGTTGCATAAGTGCTAAATTTGAATCCTTTGGTATAATCAAATTTGTCAACTGCCTTAATTAGTCCCATGTTTCCTTCTTGAATTAAATCAAGAAATAGCATTCCTCTACCAACATATTTTTTTGCAATACTTACAACTAGCCTTAAATTTGATTCTGTTAATTTCTTTTTAGCTTCTTCATCACCTTTTAAGATTTTCTTTGCATAGCCTAGTTCTTCATCATAAGTTAATAATGGAATTTTTCCAATTTCTCTAAGATACATCCTAACAGGATCATCTATACTTATGCCTTCCATATTGTCAACATCTAGGTCTTCAATTGATATATCTTCAACTTCTTCTAGGTCTTCTGCATCTGGTTCCATTTCATCGTCTTCATCACCAGATACGTCAATTCCCATTTGTTCAAATATATCAAAAACTTTTTCTACTTGATTAGAATTTATATCACCTAGTTGTGTAGCAAGATCTCCATACGTTA
>CAZASP010000119.1:0-3091 GCA_964487865.1 uncultured Clostridium sp.
AATAGAAGATGTGTTAATAGATAATTTTGTTGTAAATCTATAAAATCCTTCTGGTAAACGTGTAGACCATAGAACTGTTAAATTTGGCTCTGGTGCTGGTCCAAGTGTTTGTAATGTATGGAGAATACGGAAAGAATTTTTTGTAACTAAAGTTCTACCATCAATACCCATACCACCAATACTTTCAGTTACCCATACTGGATCGCCACTAAATAATTCATTATATTCAGGAGTTCTTAAGAAACGAACTAATCTTAATTTCATAATAAAGTGATCCATTAATTCTTGTACTTGCTCTTCTGTTATACTACCTGATTTTAAATCTCTTTCAAAATAAATATCTAAAAATGTTGATGTTCTTCCAAGACTCATTGCAGCACCATTTTGGTCTTTAATAGCTGCTAAATATCCGAAATATAACCATTGAACAGCTTCTTTACTATTTTTAGCAGGTTGTGAGATGTCAAAATTGTATTTAGATGCCATTACTTTTAATTCATTTAAAGCGCGAATTTGTTCACTAATTTCTTCTCTCTCACGAATAGTAGCTTCAGTCATTTCATCTACATTAAGAATATCTAAATCTTTTTTCTTTTCTTCAATCAAAACGTCAACTCCATATAAAGCAACTCGTCTGTAATCCCCAATAATTCTTCCACGACCGTAACCATCAGGAAGACCAGTAATTAAATGAGAACTTCTTGCAATTCTTATGTCAGGTGTATAGACATCAAACACACCATCATTATGTGTTTTTCTATAATTATGAAAAATTTCTTCTACCTTTGGATCTACTTTTCTTCCATAAGCTTCACAAGATTTTTCAACAATTCTAATTCCACCAAATGGCATAATAGCTCTTTTCAAGGGACTGTCAGTTTGCAGACCAACTATTTCTTCTAAATTTTTATCAATATATCCTGCCTCATGGCTAGATACAGTTGATATAGTTTTTGTATCAATATCTAAGACACTACCTTCACTTGCTTGTTCTTTTTTATATAATTCTAATACTTCATTCCATAGTTTTTTTGTTTTTTCAGTTGCTCCAGATAAAAAATTATCATCTCCTTCATAAGGTGTGTAGTTTCTTTGAATAAAATCTCTAACATTAATTTCGTCTTGCCATTCACCTTTTTCAAATCCATTCCATTGTTCAAATTTCATATTTTACCTCCTATATTTTTTTCTAGTATTTACAGTTTTTTCGTAAATTATAATAACATAATTAGAAAATAATAGCAATAAAAATAATTAATATTCTTACTATAAAAATTTAATATATTTTGACTATGTACATATTGTATTGGATGTGAATTGTAACAATTTAATAAAAAACAAAAAACCAATACTTACATATTGGTTTAATTTGTATAATTTATTATTCTTTTTCGATATCAGTTTCTACAATTGCTTTTGCAACATTATAAATAAGTTTTTGTTTTTCGGGTGAACATCCTTTAATCAACTCAGAAAATTCCTTATTTAAATAATTTTTTGAACTACTAGAAGCACCATTTAAAACATATCCTTCTGTTACATCTAGTAATCCACACAATTGATTTAATCTTTTTAAATTTATATGAGAATTTCCTCTTTCAACTCTACTTAAAAAAGCAACGGAAATATCTATTTGTTCTGCTAAATCTTCTTGTGTTAAATTTTTAGCAAGTCTTGCTTGTTTAATTCTTTGACCTATTACTGTATAATCTAGAGCCATTTTTTATCACCTTCCTATTCTATTTGTTTTTTAATATAGCATTTTATAGTTTAAATTTACAGAAACTAAAAAATATAAGTAGAACATATAAGTTAACATAGAAAATATAATAATTTTTGGCTTAAATGCATAACATTTCTATATAGAGGTATAAAATAATATAGTAAATAAAAGAAAGTAAGAGAAAAAGAACAAAAAAACAAGAAAAATATGTAAAAATTGTAAAATAAATCCATAAAATTTGTTATATATTTGATAAATTGGGACGAAAACAGTATACATAACTTGAAACTGGACAAAATATGTAGTATAATAAGCTTTAGTCGTGTTTAAAAACTTTGCAAAAAAAGGAGTGTGAATTTATATTTTAAACAAGAAATTAAAATACTATACAAAAGAAATTTTAAAGTATTTTAACATTGCAATAATTGCCTTTGGCATTATAATAGCTATCATATTAATTAAATATAAGCCAATGTATAAAGTAAGTATCTCTGGAGAGAAAATAGGATATGTACAAAGTAAAGAAGCTTTAGCAGAAATGATAAAAGATAATATCATAGAAAAAGAAGAAAAAAATATAGACAATGTAGATATCAAATCAAATCCAGAATATGAATTAGAGTTAGTTAGTAGAAACATAGATACTAAACAAGAAGAAGTAGTGGAAACAGTAGAACAAGATGTAGCAATTACTTATAAATATTATGAAATTGATGTTAATAATGAAGCAGTGGACTCTGTAAATACATTGGAAGAAGCTGAAGAATTAGTAAACACAGCAAAAGAAAAAACACAAGAACAGGAATTAGACTTAAGTATAGTTGAAAAATATACAGAAAATGAAGAAGAGGTAGCAACTAATGATATTGATACTGCAAAAAATGATATACAAATTAAGGTCGAACAAAAACTAGAAGAACAAGAAGAGAAAAAAGCAGAAGAAGAAAGAATTAAAAATATGCCAGAAATAAATGGCATAAAATTAGCATACTTACCAGTATCAGGTACAATATCTTCACGTTATGGAGTAAGTAGTAAAATAAGAAAATCAAACCATACAGGACTAGATATTGCAGCACCATCAGGAACAGCAATTAAAGCAGTAGCAACAGGAACAGTAACAGGTGCAAGCTATGAAGGTTCATATGGAAATTTAGTAAAAGTAGATCATGGAAATGGTATAGAAACATGGTATGCACATACAAGCAAAATGTATGTCAAAGTAGGGCAACAAGTGCAAGCCGGAGAAACAATTGCAGCAGTAGGGTCAACAGGAAACTCAACAGGAGCCCACCTACACTTAGAAATCAGAATAAACGGCGCACACATAAATCCACAAAAATATTTATACAAATAATGTGCAAAAAG
>CAZASP010000120.1:0-2932 GCA_964487865.1 uncultured Clostridium sp.
TGATGTTCCTTTCATAAGGAATTATATCATATTTTCCTAAAAAAAGAAACATATTGTACATAATTACTAAAAATTTTGTGAAACAAAAATGCCAGCATCTTTCGAATACTGACACTTTAATAACTATGTCCATCGTGAACAAAAACTTCGATTTTTATAATTTTAACAAATCCTAAGATTATTGTGCGGATAAATCTTTAAGAGTTTTACCTTCTTTATTCTTCCAGAGTATTCTACCATTTTTGTTTGTTCCATAAATTATTGATGCTGCCATTGAAGGTGATGATACTGTATGATTCTTTACAAATTCTCCATTTTCTATATCTTCGCTAGCTCTTTCTTTTTTAACATATTCCCTTATTGATTTACTTATTTTTTTGCTGATTTTTTCTTTTAATATTTTTGATCCTTTAAATATTATAAATCCATCATCTGTCACAGCACCTGAAGCAACCTCTTCACCTTTTTTAGTTATATACAAGATATCTTCATCTTTTACATCTGTTTTGGCTTTTACTTTTTCAAATGCTTTATATCCCATTAATGTAACAAGAAGCATTATATTATTCATAAATTCTTTTGATTCAACTTCCTCCTTTTGTGTTAGTATTTGTCCACCTGGTGTTTGTTTATTATCTAATTCAAACCTTCCAATTTTCTTTACTTCATCATACAATGCTTTCTCTAAATATTTTACATGTGTTGATCCTAAAAAGTTATCTGAACTTACAAATACTGCTGTATCTGTCCACCAATATTTTTTTTCATTTCTATTATGTATTTCTAATCTTCCCAAAACTCCTTTGTTTGGTTCTGCTCCCTGTCCTACATAGATTTTATTACCATCTCCAAATAAAAGATAAACGCCTGAGTTTTTAATCTTTTCTAATGTTGAAGCTTCCTTTAATTGATCTCTTTTAAATTTATAACCAACTATGTTAAATGACTTCATTTCATATAGAACTTTACCATTTACAGTATCATCTAATAATGTTACTTCTATTGCTTTCATAATTAGAACCTCCCTTTTTTATCTTTTATTATAACATAAAAGTAAAAAGATTACCATGTTTTTCAAGATAATCCTTCGTAACTTATAACTGATTTTTTTAATTTTGAAACTTATTCTTTTTTAATCTCCCTGGGGATCTGTATCAACTAATAAAACTTTTTTACCTTCTTTTGCTAATGCGACACCAAGATTAAAAGCTGTAGTAGTTTTTCCAACTCCTCCTTTTTGATTTGCTATTGCAATAACTTTGCACTGTGACATCTTCTCTTCCTCCTTTCTATATAAATTTAGCCACCCTATATAAATAAGATGGCTATGTATCCTTTTTAAGGTATTAAAAAAAGAACTGATGATATATCAGTCCATAATATGTTTATGTTTTAATCTAACTTCAACTTTAAATCAGCAAATTGTTCAAATTTATCAACGACATCATCTTTCATTTTTGCAGTCACTCTAACATATATTTCATAAGTAGTTCTTATATTACTATGTCCTAATCTTTTTGATACTGCTTTAATGTCTGCTCCATTTTCAATCAACCTAGTTGCATGAGTATCCCTAAAATCGTGAAATCTACAATTTATACCCAATTCATAGTGAATTACTTTAAAAGGATATTTACAAGAGTCTGTTCCCTCGTAAACTCCATTGTTTTTTACAAAGACAAAATGCACTTCTGGATATGCAACAGGAATTTCTTTATATGCATTTATTATTTTTATTTCATCTTTATTTGTATATTGATTCTTTACTGTTTTTGCATAATGCAACATATAATAATCTCCATATTCTTCTCTCCAATGTTCTTGTTCCTCTTTATATTTTTTTAGTGCATTTATCAGTGTATCTCCTATTGATATTGTTCTATAACTGCTTTTGGTCTTACAAGTTCCAAAAAACCACATTGTTGTTGCTTTACCACTAATATGCCTCCCATGAGTTGCTCCTGCTTGATTTTTCTTTAATACATTTTTATTAACTGTTAAAGTTTTATTTTCAAAATCAATATCTTCCCAAGTGAGAGCAAATACTTCTGATACTCGCAATCCGGTATAATATGCGGTTAAGAAAGCATAATATACACAGTGATTTTTTTCAAATCTTTTTAAAATTATGTTTATTTCTTCTGGCGAAAAAATATGTGCTGGATCTTTATCAGGTTCATCATACTGTGGTAGTTTTACTTTTAAAGATGGATTTACTTTAACAAATCCAACTACATCTGTTGCATAAGTAAATGATGTTTTCAAAACTTTTAAAATATTCTTCATAAAATTTTTTGAATAGCCATATTCAACATAAGTGCTATTTATAAACTCTTGTAATGTTGCCGTTGTTATTTGTGATAATCTATAATATCCCAATTTAGGCTTAATGTGATTCTTTATTATGTTTTTATAGGCTTCAATAGTATGATATTTTAGATTTATTTCACAATGTTCTTTCATCCAATAATCTAAATAATCAGAATATGACATTGTTTTCGGTGTAAATGAGTGTCCTGTGTTAGTATATTCATTATATGCCTTTATTCCTGCTTTTTCTGCTTCTGCTTTTGTTTTAAAACCAGATTTAGTAATTTGTCTTCTTTTACCTCCTATCTTTGCTGCTTCAAATGCGTACTGATAAACTTCTCCTCTTTTTCGTATGTTTATCATAATCTACCTCCTAAATATCTAGGCAAATAAAAATGAGTCAGCATTAAATGTTAACTCATCATTTATCATCTATATGTTTGTCCTCCATTTTATTTTTTGGATGACAAATGGATGACAGATTACAAATTTTTTATGTTTTAAATATCCTAGAATCCTTATTTTATGGGCTATTTACCACAGCAATTCTTGTATTTCTTCCCTGACCCACAAGGACATGGATCATTTCGACCAATTTTTTTCTCTCTTTTTTTAGGTGTAC
>CAZASP010000121.1:0-2839 GCA_964487865.1 uncultured Clostridium sp.
ATCTTTTTTGTGTTTAAAAAGTTTTTAAAGTTTAAAAATATAAAATTTAATTTAAAGGAGGAAAAAAATTTATGGAATTAAAACACAAAAAAGAAAGGAAACTAAACAAAAATTTTGAAAGAACAAAAAGAGCAACAGCCGGAAAATCACAAAAAGGTATAACATTAATTGCATTAGTAATAACTATTATTGTTTTATTAATACTAGCAGGAGTAAGTATAGCGACATTAACAGGAGATAATGGAATATTAACAAAAGCACAAACAGCAAAAGAAGAAACAGAAAATGCAAGCGATGAAGAACAAAGACAACTAGCAATGCTAAATGCAACAATGAGTACGGAGAAATATGATTATACAACAGGGGAAAAAGATACAAACGGACAACCAATAAAAGTCCCAATCCCAGCAGGATTTACACCAACACAAATAGAAGGGGAAAACAAAGTAAGTGAAGGATTTGTAATAACAGACGAAAATGGAAATGAATTTGTATGGGTGCCATGTGACCAAAGTAAAGGAGGAGTAGAATACAAACAAAATGAAACAGAAAAAACAAGTGGTAAAGATACAACTGTTACAGATAACGGAGGAGACGATGGAAGTGTAGAAAAATACGGAGGATTTTATATAGGAAGATATGAAGCAGGGCTACCAAAAGAATATTGGAAAAATAATGAAGATGGTACTTATGAATATAAATGGGATGGAGAGAATAAAGAAAATAACATGTATGGAGAAAGAGTTAGTAATCCAGGAAATTACACACCGGTAAGTAAGAAGAACTATCCGGGTTGGACTGGGATAACAAGAGACCATGCGAAAGAAGTATCGGAAAAAATGTACGAAGGAAATACACAAGTAAAAAGTGAATTAGTAGACACGAAGGCATGGGATAGTACGGTTAAATGGTTGAATAAAGAAGGAATCAACGTAGAGGATTCGACTGAATATGGAAACTATTTAAATTCAGAGTTGAATTTGAATGGTTTGTATAGAGAAAGTGAATATTCTTGGGAAAATAACCAATGGGTTAACTTTGATAAACAATATAAGAAAGGAAAAAAGCATTTGAGTGCAAGAGAAACTGGAGAGAATATACCATTAGTGGAGATAGCGACAGGGTCATTTGAAAAAACTAAGACAAAGAATATATATGATATGGCAGGAAATTTATGGGAGATGACGATGGGTATTAGAGCGGGTAATGATAGTGGTGGTACTACAGTTGCTTGTCGAGGTGGTTGTTATACGAATTTTGGCAACGTATTTGATGTTGGAGTGGTAGGTTCTAGTGCTGCTCAGAATGGGAATTTAGTTGCACGAGATTGTTGGTCAATTGGGTTTAGAGTTGTGCTTTATTTAATATAGTGTCATAAATAATTTTTTAGGAAACTCTTGCCAAAGGAAAAAACATAAGGTATAATTTAAACATAATAAAAGAAAAAAGAGGAAAAACTAATGAAGAAAATGATAGCTATAACCCTTGAGGCTATGCAAACAACACACACACCTTATGTTTACTAAATAAAAAGATAAATAAAATAGAAATAAAGAAGATAGTAGATAAGACCTAGAAATAGGTGTTATTTGCTATCTTTTTTGTGTTTAAAAAGTTTTTAAAGTTTAAAAATATAAAATTTAATTTAAGGGAGGAAAAAATTATGAAATTAAAACACAAAAAAGAAAGGAAACTAAACAAAAATTTTGAAAGAACAAAAAGAGAAACAGCCGGAAAATTACAAAAAGGTATAACATTAATTGCATTAGTAATAACAATAATATTCTCTTATGACAAAAAATTAAAATGTAGTAATAACAATGGTTTCCTCCTAGCAACAATTTAGCAAGTTATGAATTTTCAAATATTTGAAAGATGAATTGTAAAAAATAAAAAACAATTTCATCTTTTTATTAAATAAAAATTAAACTAAAAACTCACATCGACTTGACAAGTGTGAGTTTTTAGTTTAAAATCTATATGGGTGAAAAAAATGATATATAATCATAAAGAGATGAAAGAAAAATATAAGTCAGATTATCAAATAAATAAGGCAATAAAAAATAAAAAAATATATAAAATAGAAAAAAATTTATATTCTGATACAAAAAATATTAATTATTTGGAAATGATTTCTAAAAAATACATAAATGCTATTTTTACAATGGATAGTGCTTTTTATTTTCATAATTTAACAGATGTCATTCCAAGCAAAATTACTTTAGCAACAAAAAGAAATGCATTAAGAATAAAAGATGATAAAATAATACAGGTGTTTACTTCAGAAAAATTATTTGAAATTGGAAAAACACAAATGATTGTTGAAGGAGCAAATATTAATATTTATGATAAAGAAAGAATGCTAATAGAACTAATAAGAAATAAAAATCAAATAGCATTTGATTATTATAAAGAAATAATTTCTAATTACAGAAAAATGACTAATGATTTGAATATTAGTAAAATTGAAGAATATATAAGGATATTCCCATATGAAGAGCATATATATGAAATTTTACAAAAAGAGGTGTTTTAATGGATTTAAGAGAAATGAGGCAAAATTATATTGATGATGGATATGAACCTTTAGATGCTTCAGCGAAAGTATGCCAAGATATACTTTTAGTAAAAATATCTAAAAGTTCATTAAATAGAAATATAACTATAAAAGGTGGAGTAGTTATGCACAGTATTTCAAAAGATAATAGACGTGCTACCAGAGATTTAGATTTGGATTTTATTAAATATTCGTTAGATGATAAATCAATAAAATCTTTTATAGAAAAATTAAATTATCCTAAAACGGATATAAATATAAGAATGATTGGAAAAATAGAAG
>CAZASP010000122.1:0-2829 GCA_964487865.1 uncultured Clostridium sp.
CAGATTTACCAGAAGCAAAAGGAACTTGGTGTATTCTTGAAAAATAAAGAAATTTCCAAAAAATGTTTGCATTTCGGAAAAATATGTGTTACAATAGTCAAAGTATTAAAAAGAGATACAAACCTAGGGAGGAAAATAAATGGAAATAGCAAAAGGAATTTTAATTGTAGCATATTTTTTGGTAGCCATACCATTAATTATATTAACACTGATACAAACCAAAGAAGATGCAGGACTATCATCAACAATAACAGATTCATCAACAAGTAACTTCTTTGAAAAAAACAAAGGTAGAACTAAAGAAGGAAAACAAAAAAGATGGACTATAATATTAACCATAGTATTTGCCATATTAACTATTGCATTAGGCATTTTATATATGGCATAGAAACGAAGCAAAAAAGAGGCAATTTTTTAAGAAATTGGCTCTTTTTGATTTATAATGGAGGATTTTTTAGTTTGAAAATAATTAAATTTTCATAGCTATTGTGTGCCTTCTATGCAAAGCGAGAAAGGATGAATTTTTTATGAAAAAACAAAAAGAAAAAACATATTATGAGGGTATTTATAGAAAAAATCAGAAAGGTTTTGGTTTTGTTCGATTAGAAGACCAAGAAGATGAAATATATATCAGCAAAGAAAATTCTTTAAATGCATTAAATGGCGATAGAGTTTTAATTGAAATATTAGAAGAAGCAAACAAAGTAAAAAATGCAGAAGGAAAAGTAGAAAAAATCTTAAAACACGAAAAAGATACAATTGTTGGTATTTTTCAAAACAGTAAAAAATTTGGATTTGTTGTTCCAGATGATAAAAACTTTGGAACTGATATTTATATTGCCAAAAAAGATATGGGAAAAGCAAGAAATAACCATAAAGTATTAGTTAAGATAACAAAATATCCACAAAAAGGCAAAAAAGCAGAAGGTAAAATTATAGAAGTATTAGGTAATGTAAATGAAGCTGGTGTGGACATGCTAGCTATCATTAAAGAAAATAAATTGCCATCTACATTTCCGAAGCCAGTTGTGGAAGAAGCAAAAAAATTTGAAAACAAAGTTGACAAAAAGGATATTCCTAATAGAGTTGATTTCAGGCATAAGGATATCTTTACAATTGATGGCGAAGATGCTAAAGATTTAGATGACGCAGTACGAGTAGAGAAATTAGAAAGCGGAAATTATCAATTAGAAGTACATATAGCAGATGTTAGCTACTACGTGCAAGAAAATAGTTTATTAGACCAAGAAGCATTGTTAAGAGGAACTAGTATTTACATGTTAGGTAGAGTAATTCCAATGCTTCCACGAGAACTATCGAATGGAATTTGTAGTTTAAATGCTAATGAAGACAGATTTACATTATCTTGTATAATGGAAATAGACTCAAAAGGAAATGTAGTATCTTCACAAATTGTAAAAGGAATAATCAATGTAACAGAAAGAATGAGTTATACAGATGTTCAAGCAATTATAGAAAATTCTAATAAGCAAATAACAAAAAAATATCAACCATATTTACAACAATTTAAGTTAATGGAAGAATTAGCAACTATCTTGAAAAACAAAAGGTTAGAGCAAGGATACTTAAACTTAGATATACCAGAAAGTAAAATAGATTTAGACATAGACGGAAAAGTAACAAATGTAAGTAAATATGAAACTACATTTGCGCATGAAATTATTGAACAATTTATGCTAACAGCAAACGAAACAATAGCAGAAAAATTTTTCTGGCTTGAAGCACCATTTATATACCGTGTTCACGAAGATCCAGACTTTGAAAAAATACAAGAACTTAACAAATTTTTATTCAACTTTGGATTAAAAATAAAAGGAAATAAAGATAACATACACTCAAAAGAATTTGCAAAAATACTAGAAGAAGTAAAAGGAAAAGAAGAAGAAAAAGTAGTATCAAATTTAGTTTTAAGAACTTTAAAAGTAGCAAGATACGAAGCAGAAAACAAAGGACACTTTGGAATAGCAAGCAAATACTACTGTCACTTTACATCACCAATAAGAAGATATCCAGACTTATTCATACATCGAATAATATCAAAATATTTAGAAAACAATTATAGTATATCAGACAAGTGGCTAGAAGAACATAAAGTACAAGCAGAAGAAAGAGCAAAACAATCCTCAGAAAGAGAAAAAATAGCAACCAAAGTAGAGCGAGAAGCAGAAGATCTAAAAAAAGCAGAATACATGGAAAGCAAAATAGGAGAAGAATACCAAGGAATAGTATCATCAGTAACCTCTTTTGGAATTTTTGTAGAATTAGAAAATACGGTAGAAGGTCTAATACGATTTGAAGACCTTGGAAACGAATACTTTATCTATGATGAAGATAAAAAAAGGCTAATAGGAGAAAGAACAAACACTATCTACAAAATAGGTGACAAGCTAAAAATAAGAGTAAAAAACGCAAGCAAAATGCTAAAGCAAATAGACTTTGAACTTGCGTGATTGCAGTTGGAAAACGTTTCTTTTTGCACAAGAATGTTCAATCGGGGACACATCTTCTCTAAATAAAGTTAATAATTTGTTATTTATTATTTTTATAGATACAACTTGGTTTCGTAACATCCATTAAGAAATTCTAAATCAATTTTATGGCACCCTTCCACGTCAAGCGTGAACTCTTTCCATAAAATTGATTAATAATTTCTAAAAGGATTTACTCACATTCGTTGATATCTCTAAAAATAATAAATAACAAATTTTAAAGTTTTATTTCATTTAGAAGATGTGTCCCCGATTGAACATTCTTGTGCAAAAAGAAGTGTCTTCCAACTGCACCTTAGTTAATCCAAACAATTATGTT
>CAZASP010000123.1:0-2751 GCA_964487865.1 uncultured Clostridium sp.
CTATGCCACAAGGTGGCTTAGAAGCTTTAAATAATCAAAATCCTTTAGATATCTTAGCATATCAATATGACATGGTAGTAAATGGTGTAGAATTATCATCTGGTGCTGTGCGAAACCATTCTATAGAAATAATGTTAAAAGCCTTCACAATGGCAGGTTATACCGAAGAAGAAGTAAAAAGTAAATTCGGTGCTTTATACACTGCTTTCCAATTCGGTGCACCTCCACATGCAGGAATAGCACCGGGAATTGACAGAATGTTAATGTTATTAACTGATGCAGACACAATTAGAGAGGTTATAGCATTTCCATTAAACAGCAAAGCCCAAGATTTAATGATGGGTGCTCCTAGCCAAGTAAGGCGAGATCAATTAAGAGACATTCACATACAAATTACAAAATAATGTGCAATTTGCTATGTTTCTTTTTACACACATTTTTGCACATTATTTTTTCTTACGATTATCTTCAAATTCTTCCCATGATTTGCTAAATTTGTGATTAGCAAATAATTCTTTTAGACCTGTAATTTGTTTTAATCTAATAATTTCATCTAGTTCCATTCCAAGATGTTTCGATATTTGTTTTTCAGACCATCCATTTTCCGTTAATGTTAATACAATATGTGACATATCTACAATTTGATGTGTTCCTCTTGCTCTGTTATGACGAATTGTACTTGCCATACGGTTTTCTAAGTCTTTATCTATTGTTACTATAGGTATTTGTTTTAGATGAAAATATTCTTTTGCACATCTGTAACGGTGAAACCCATCTACAACAATATATAAATCTTGTTTTTTGTCATAATAAGTAACTATTGGTTGCGTATATCCATCTTCTTCGATTGAATGTTTTAATAACTTCATTTCTGGTGGTGCTACTTTATTTGGGTTGTAATCATTGGCTATTACTTTATCAATATCTACCATTCTTACATTTAGCACTGGAAATTCTATTTTACTCATATTTATCTATCCTTCCTATTTTTTAAGCTATGGCGGCCTTTTTCTTTTCTGTATAAATTGTTACAAAGTTTCTATATTCATTATTTTCATTGATTTTAAATCCACATTTTTTATAGGTTTCTGCATAATACTTAGTTACAATACTATATGTTATATTTTTTTCTTTTTTGATTTGCTTTAATATTTCTTCTAAGTATTTTTCTTTTGTAGTATATATATTTTTGATTATATTTTTTGCAATTGAAACAAATGCCATAACTTTGTCATCTTTTATGCAAATATACCATTGTTTCGAATCATCATCATAAATTCTATCATTAGTTTGTTTTTCTACTAATCGTGAGCCAAAATATTTTCCCATATATTCATAAAATTTTTCATCTTTATTTGTCATTTTAATAACCATGTTTTTCCTCCTAACCATATTGTTCTTGTATTATTTTTTGTAAAGCTTTATCATCTGTTTTTGTTGATTTGTTTAACAGATTGTCCCATTTATGAATTAATTCCATTAATTCTCTATCATCATTTTTTGTTTGTGCAAAAGATAATCTTCTTAAATAAAAGTCATTTTTTTCAATTGCTCTAGCAATTCTTCTCCATGAGATTGCCTTTTTTTGATTTTCTAATTTACATTCGGCAGTATCTGGTATGTCTTCTAGTTGAATATCATATTTATTTTTATACCAAATCATAAATTTCTTTATTTTTCGGTAATAATGCATCATTAAATCTCGATTATAAATTCCAATGCTTTCTAATAAAAATACTGTATATTCCTGCCACGACATAAATTTTGGCTTGCACGATTTTATATTACCAAGTGCCGTTGTTTTGCAATAAATATTACCAAAATTTACACCATTTACTCGATTTAATACTTTGCTCCATGTATCATATTCTAAGGCTTTAAACTGATTTAATCCGTTTCTTTGATCATCTCCATAAGGTTGGCAAAGTCTTTGTTCATATATTGATAATCCATTTTTATACATAAGTTCATATATATAATTAAATTTTAAGTCTAATTGGCTTACAGCTCCCCAAATGTCTTCTGCAGTCCAGTCATAAATTGGATAAAAATTATAAACATCAATATGTTTTTCGTTTTGTTTTATTTTAGTTGTCCAATTGTAATTTTTAAAGGTTTCTTTTTTTCCTTGAAATGCAATAGTTCTAAATCTATTTAAACTTTCATCTGTTCTTATTCCAATTCCACAGGCTACTTTGTCATTGTATTTTTTTTGATACCAATTTGCAAATTCAAGTATAAATTCTTCAAATTCTTCTCCCTTTTTAAACCATTCAAATGGACAATTCTTTTCATTTATGCTATCTTTTGGCATATCTCTTACCCATAAATGCTTACTTTCTTCTTCCCAACATATCCATTTTGGTTGCAGTACAGAAACCGCATTTCTTAGTGCAATTGGTAACGCAATATGATAAAAATCTCTAATTTGAGATAATTGTTTTAATTCTTCAACATGTTCTATGGTATGGCGGTATTGAGCTTCTAAATCAATAAATAATACATCAAATTTTTTATTCATTTCTTTTGCTACTTTATTTGCAAGCTGTATCATGACAGAACTGTCTTTTCCTCCACTGAAACTAAAATAAATATTATCAAAATTTTCGAACATAATTTGTAATCTTTCTAATGCTGCTTCTAAAACGTTTTTATCTAAATATTTTTTTGCCATTTATTTTCCTCTTTTCTTTATACCAAATTATACCATTTTTGGTATATTCTGTAAAGTTTTGTCGAAAAATATTTTAT
>CAZASP010000124.1:0-2722 GCA_964487865.1 uncultured Clostridium sp.
AAATTATAGGAGGAGAAAATGAATAGATATAATTTAAGTTTAGAAGAAGAACAAGCTATTGATTATTTAAAAAACGATATTATGATGAATAGAGAAAAATATAAAGAAATAGAAAGAAAAGGAGAACCTACTGGAATGGGTACAATGCACGATATTTATAAATTAAATATATGTGAATATTCAATAATATTGCATTTAATAGATAAATTACAGGATATGTTAAATCATAAAGTTCATTATATAAAATGTATTAAATGTGGTTGTGAAGTAAGAGTAAAAAGAAGTGATGCAAAATATTGTAAAAAATGTTTAAAAAGGAATAGGAGGGAAAAATGAGTAAAGCAGATAAAATGTTTTCTGAATTAGGTTTTAATAAATATGAATTTGATACATATATAGATTATTTAAGTAGAGAAAATGGTCATGAAATAGTTTTCATGAAAGATACAAAAGTTATAAATAGTAGTTGTAGTATGGGTAGCGAGTATTTAACAATGCAAGAATTACAAGCAATAAATGAAAAATGTAAAGAATTAGGTTGGGAGGAAGATTAAAATAAATAATGTAAATGAAATGAAATTTATAATACTAAAATCTTATTATATGTCAAAAGATAGAATAATTTTAGCAGATATAAAAAATAGTAGTGCAAAGCTAACTTTAGGTTATTTATTAGAAATGGGAACTTTTGATAAAAATGATGATATTTTAGTATTAAGCGAGGATACAGATAGTATTCAAATAAGACCTAAGGCAGTATATAAAAATAACAAAGGTTATTATATAAATTTGGATAATAAAAGGGTTTATTTAGAAAATACAGAGCATATAGAAAATGTTATAAACAAATTTAAAGATTTAATTTAGGAGGAGGAAAATTAAATGGAAGAATACGAAAAAAATAGTATAAATGATTGTATAAATGAAATAGAAGATAGTTTAGATGCAATAAAAAAAGAAATTGGTTTACCAAAACCATATAGATATTACATTTTAGAAAAAATTAACCATATTTTATTTGATGCAAATTATATAAAAAATATTTGTGAAAGTGAGGATAAATAAATGTCTAAAAAAACAATAATTTTTGATTTTGATGGTGTAATTCATAAAGGATATGATGGTTGGAAAGATGGTTCTATTTATGGCGAAATAGATTATGAGCTTATAAATTTTATGCAAGAATTATTAGAAGATTATTATGTAGTAATATCAAGTAATAGACCAGCACAACAAATAGTAGATTACTTAAATAAAGATAGTAATATTCCATTAGATTTTGAGGTGTTTAAAAAAGATTTCAATGGCAATATGTACTGGAACAAAGATGACGTCGTTGGTGTAACAAATGAAAAAGCAGTAGGTATTTTGTATATAGATGACAGAGGATATAGATATGATAATTATATTTCAACTACTGAAAATATTGAAAACATTAAGAATATATTAGTATTTAAGAAAAATGAAAGGAGAAAAAATAATGAATTATAATATAGAAGTGGGTGACAGAGTTACATATAGATGCAAAAATGAAGCTAAAATTAATTATCAAATAATAGTTGATAGTGATGCCCAAATAGAAGATTTTAAACAACAAAAGGATTTAGAAATATTAAAAATAGAACGACCAAAATATGAAGTAATAGAAGAAAAGAAAGAGCTATTAACAAAAGAAGAAAAGGAGTTTTTGAAGGTGTATTTTAAATTAACTGATTTAGAATATGACAGCATAAAACGAAACAATGACAATTTATATCTATATCTTAAAGATTCTATAGTTTTTATGAAAATAGAATTGAATGATAGTTGCTTTCATAAGTTAAAAGAAAATACACTTTATACCTTACAAGAACTAGGTTTGGAGGAAAATTAAATGGAAGAATATCATAAAATACAAACTTTGTTTAAAAGAGATGAGAAAACAAAGAAATTAATAGAAGGAGAATTTGCTGATAAAACAGTAGAGTTCTTAAAAGATAATAAATGGCAATTTACTGAAAAAATAGATGGAACAAATATAAGAATTATGTGGAACGGACATAAAGTTACGTTTGGTGGAAGAACAGATAAGGCACAAATACCAGTAGACTTAATGAATAGATTAGTTGAGTTGTTTGGAGGAGAAGCAAACGAGCAATTATTTGAGCAAAAATTTGGTGAAATGGAAGTAATGCTAGTTGGAGAAGGTTATGGAGAAAAAATCCAAAACGGAGGCTTATATAGAAAAGGACAAGATTTTATCTTATTTGATGTAAAAATAGCAGGAAATTGGCAACCTCGTGAAAGTGTTGAAGATATTGCAAAATACTTTGGAATAGATGTAGTGCCTATTGTATTAGAGGGAACAATACAAGAAGGAGTAGATTTTATAAAGACAGCACCTAACTCAAAAATAGGAACGGCAAAAGCAGAAGGAGTAGTAGGTAGACCATTGATAGAAATGCAAGATAGGACAGGGAAAAGGCTAATTGTTAAGATAAAAGTAAATGATTTTAAGGAGGAGGGAATATGAAAATAAATGATTTAATAGATAGTTTAATAAAAGACCACGATATAGATTTAGCAGATAAAGAAACAGCTTTACACTATTTTACAAATGAGAATGTACAAATAAAAGGTAAAAGTAGCTACGAAAATGCTTGTCTTGTTGATGGTTTGCCAAAAGGAAAAAAATTTGTTGTTATATGCGATGAACAAAGCAGTAACGAAAGTGGTGATTATA
>CAZASP010000125.1:0-2599 GCA_964487865.1 uncultured Clostridium sp.
CCCACATATCTAGTGCGTTATTGTCAGGCTATACTAGACAACTTCGCTTAAGCTAGTATTATTATAGCATTTATTTTTGTATATGTCAAACATTTTCAAGAATTACAAGGAAATTCCTTATTTTATAGGTGTTAGAAATGAGTTTTAAAAAGTTCTAAAAAACACCCTAAAATGTATATAAAATGTCGGGATTGAGTGTCGGGAAAATTTTTAATCTTTTCTTTTATAAATCTATCAAATACTGTCTTTATTTATTATTACTCCTATTTGCGATTATTAGAAAGGATGTAAATATGGAATTTATACCATACAAAGCTAATGAATGCTTTAATCTATTTTCATCCATATTTTTCTCCAAACATTTTATTTAATTATTTTGCATTTAGTTTTTATAGCATTTTCTCCACAATTAGTTTTGTAGTAATCAAAAAATATAATATCTACCTTTTGTTTATCAATATTTTTATTTGTATTTATTATTGGTGTATACAATACATCATATAATAAATATTCAGACTCTATTTTTTTAAATCCAAGCCTTTTATAAAATTCAAATCTTTTTATAGTAATAGGATTATCAACATTTTCTTTTTCTATTTCAGCTATTAATCCACTATTATGAACTATCTTATTCATCAGAATTTCTATAGCTTTTGTTCCATAACCTTTATTTTGAAATTTATTAAATATAGCAAAATAATCTAAATAGAATGGATAATCATCATTAATCTTTTCAAGCATAAAAAATCCAATAGTAACGTCTTTAAGTAGAATTTTGTAAAACTTTTCTATACCTTTTTCATAAGTATTTTTTATTTTTTTCCAGTCTCTTTGTTCATCTTTAGGGAATAATTTGATATATTTATCATATATTTTTTCTTTAAATTCATCTATTGTTATTTCTATTACATCTATCATTTTAAACTCCATTATTGTTATTTCCTAAATTTTTTCTGTGCCATCTTCATATACTATATTTATATAATGAGTATCTCCACCAATTCTTGTATATTGATTCCCACCATCTATTGAACAAGCTCCGCATTTACAGCTTATGCAATCATGTAAATCTTTTGATTCAATTATATCATTACATTTTAAACATCTAATTTTCATTATTTACCACCCATTATTTTGCAATATATTTTTGGTTTCTATTTCTTGGTTGTTCTGGTATTGTAAGTTTCAATGAACCATTTTCTAATAAAGGATTTATATAGTTTTCCTTAAATGTTGTTATATCCTTAAATCCAAAATGAATTGTAATTTCTTTTAGCGTTTTAGCTTCTTTGCAGAAAGTTAAAAGTTCTTTTTCTTGTGGTTTATTCTTAATTTTCTTATTGGTTTTCTTGTCGGTTTTTTCATCATATTTAAATGGATTTTCTCTATATTTAAATGAAACTCTTAAAAAATGATCCATAAATATAAAACAACTTTTATATAACAACCTTCTGGCGTTCTTCCTTTTTTCCTTAAATAGTAAAGTTTTTCTGTTCCACTAGATATAACTACTTTAATTATTTGTTTATCATCTATAGTTTCAACTACAACATCAAATAGACCTAAAGTAGAAGGTTGTATATTATTTTTAATTCTATCTTTGATTTGTAATTGTGTTAAATCTATATCGTCTACACCAATTACTTGTCCATCTTTTCTAACGCCAACATAAATTATTCCACCTTCTTTATAGTTAAGAAATGCAATAACTTCTTGCTCAAAATTGGCATTTAATATTTCCTTATTTTCTATACGATTTGTTTCAAAACTGCTCATAATAACACACTCCCAATAATATATAGTCTATTATTTACGTCATTCTATGTAATTATTTTTCTTTTTTCTGCTTTTGCTTATGTTTTTTATAAAAAGAAAGGGCTAATAGGCTTTTCCACCTATCAGCTCCTCTTCTTTTTACTGACAGAATGTTATCATACTTCTTCGTAGGTCTTAATGAACACCATACCGTTGATAACCCATCTGTCATCAGGATTTGGCTGCCCATCCTTATTGGCACTTACGATATAATCGCCTTTGCCATGAGGCACACCATCACGATTGGCTGTGAGGGTTTTTCCCCAGCTAGTAACAACTTGAACTTTCTCAGTAACCTGCTCTGCGAAGATGGTTTTAGCACTTTCATCCACGATAGTGGCAATTTTAAACACTCCCTCAGGAATATTCTCAGCAGTGATGGGAGTTCCATCAATCAGAGTATAGGTACTAGCCAATCTTTCGATAGTTACAGGCCATTGTTCACCAACTGTGCCAATGAGCTTGATACAGTTAGTTTCGTCAGTTGTGTAAAGGCAATCTTCGAGAAAGTTGTAGATTTCTGTTCCAGCTGCGACTTTTTCAGCCTTAATAGTGTAATTCATCTTCCGATATTCTTTTAACATGATGGTTGATCCATCCTTTCCGCCCTTCCGGACTTGACAGTTTATTGACTGCCCATTTATTTATTTTTAGTATTATGGTAGGAGTAAACCCTACCATACTTTTTATTATACCTTATTTTATGCAAAATTGCAAATTGTATAGTAATAACCATAGTGTCAATTTTTTTCGGGGAATTTATGAAAAAATTTTATACCCTCGA
>CAZASP010000126.1:0-2596 GCA_964487865.1 uncultured Clostridium sp.
AAAAAATGTATTAACATTTTGTATAATGTTTAAATTTAAACAAATAAATATTGACAATGCTTTACTATATTTATTTTTTATTGAGATGTTTTGTATTTTTAAATAAGAAAACTAGAATAGGTGCCATTTTTTGTGAAACAGAAAATGTCAACATTTTCCGAATGCTGACATCTTTTAACTATGTCCACGTAGATTTTTTGCTAATATATATGATGTTTTATTCATTTTTGTCCACATCCGTTCACTAAAGCCATTTTAATACACAATAGCAAAACGCATTAATCTACGATTCAACAGTACATTTGTCTTTCTTTTATAAGAATACAATATTTATTATTTATATCAATTTCATGCATTTATCCTGATAGTATTCAACAAATTCTTGACCCAATCATCAAAATAACATTTCAATTTTTTCCTTTATATAATCTCGTATTAATAGCAATCCCAATTTACTAGTCCATTTTCAAAATTGCAATTTTTAATATCTTCTTTTGATATTAATACAAAAATTATTCCTGAATCACCTATAGCAAAAGTTTCAAAATTTCCCCAAGAATCCAATTTAAATAAACATTCATCTTTATTTTCTTTAATAGCATATCTTGGATCTTTTTGTATGAAATCCGGATATCCTCCTAAAGTAATTGGATGATTTGTATATCCATCACGAAGTTTATCATACCAAGCAAATTCACCAAAATAATCATCTAATTGTCCATAATTACTTAATGAAACACCATAAACTTGATTTACAATATCACACATTATTTTCGCAAACCTATAATCATTAATAGACATATAACAAACATCTTTGGTTAGATTGATTTTTAAACCATTCTTAACAATATAGTGCGATAAATCTATATTTGGTAATTCCGTTTGATAATCTAATCCTTCTTCAAAATATTTAATAGAATATTGGCAAGGGTAATCAGCATCTTTATCCATATAAATTTCCAATATACCCTTTTAGGATAATCTTCTAAGTCAATATCTTTCAAATTAACTTGTAATAAAAGCGCTAAAGGTGTACCATTTTTGTCTTTAGGATATTCTTCACCAATAGGCAAATATGGTATTCCACCAATTTTATTATCCATAATATCAGGTGTTCCATCTACTACTTCAATTTTGTAACATTCTTTTTTTGTTCTTTCTTTAAACATTTCAATTACTTTTTCAAATTTTTCTTTCATTATTCGTATTTTTTCTTCAAATTCCTCCATTATATTACATTGTCATTCCATCAGAATGCTCAATTTCTTCATTTTCTTCTAAATTCATTTGTTCAATCATTTCTTGTTGTCCTGTATGTATAGAATTATCTTGCACTGAGGTTAGTGTAGGTCTAGGTGCTTTCGCGACCATGGCATTATATTCATTATATATTTCTATTATCATTGAGTTATAAGTTTTTAAGTCTAATTCCCCATCCTCATACAATTGTTCAAGTCGTCTATTGATAGCTCTCTGTTCTTTGCTTAAAGTATAAGTATCTTTTGTTAATACTCTTGATGCTTTTAATTTATCATCATATTCATATCCATCAGGACTAATTCTATATGAAAGCAATTTCTCTACTTGTGAAATTATTCGCTTATGTTCAACTTGCTTTTGTCTTTTTATATCTTCTTCTAAAACTTTTTTTGATTCAATAAATGAAGACATTTTTCTACTTATTTGATCTCGCCTACTCATTAATACTGATAACTGCTCTTGATAATTTGGAATTGGACTTTGCTGATTCTTATTCATTAAATCTTCCATTTGAGTAGCTATTACACCATCTTGTTCTCTTAATTCTTCTAATTGCTTATTCATGTTAGTTAATTTCTCTTGCAAAGACATTTCCATTCCTTGTTTCTCTTTTATTTCGCTTGGAATTATAATATTACCATTTTGATCAGTTGAAATATTGATACCTTCTCTTGGTGATTCAGTCGATAATTTTTTTTCTTTTTGAAGTTCAAAGAAATAATCATTAAATATAGAATCTGCATTTGTATCCACAATTACTTCTGATATTCCTTCAAAAGCAGTAATATACTTTTCTCCAAATAGTATAGATATATCTAACTGACCATCTTTAGTAGAAACAATATATTTATATTGTGGGCTACTTTCTATAACTTTGTCATATAATATCTTTCTTTCTGCATCAGAGAGATTTGCATACTTTGTTTTAGCATAATAATTAATAGCTAAATCTCTTAATACATCTTCATTTTCTGGATCATATTCAGATGATTTTCTATATTGCTCATATTGCTCTATTATTTGAGGTAATTGTTCTTCGGTTATGCTACTTTTACATTGTTCACGGAAATATATTTTGACGAATCCATCCACATTTTTTGTTTTTAGAGTTGAAAAAGTTAGTCCTTCTGTTATTTTACTTAATTCTTTTTGATATATTGCCCCATTTTCCTTTGATGTAATGCCAATATATTGTGCATGATTCACATTCTGCATACCACCAAGTTTTATGATTGGTGAATTAAGTATTTCTATATGATCAGAATATGTTGCTACATAAATATAAATTGGATTATTTGATTGTTCTACATTAGGCAATTGAAATCTTTCTATTTTT
>CAZASP010000127.1:0-2549 GCA_964487865.1 uncultured Clostridium sp.
CTACTTCCATTTTCTGCACTGCTGATGGATGAGCTCCAATTATTATATCTGCTCCGTTACTAATTAAAAATTGTGCTTGTTTTTCTTGTTCTTCACTTGTTGTATTTGTATTAACATTTCCCCAATGCATCATTACTATTGAAAAAGATGCATTTTGCTCTGCATATTCTAAATCTTGTTTCAATAAATCTTCAGAATAAATATTTACTCCATCCTTATTGTTATCATAAGTATATGCTAGAATTGCTATTTTAGCTCCTTTTATTTCAATGATTTTTACTCTATTTTCTGATGAATCTTCTGACTTTCCTACTGTTTGAATTTCTATACTTTCTAGATATTCTTTCGTTTTATTCAATCCATCCAGTCCATTATCTAGCGAATGATTATGTGCTATACTAACAAAATCAATCCCACTATTTTTTACTGCATCCGCAAAATCTTTAGTCTCTTCTGTAACATTTGTTTCGTACGTTCCTATTGTAAAATCTGAATCTTTAAAATATTTTGAAATGTCTGTAAAAATATTATTATAGTCTCTTCCATATTGTTTTAGATTGTTTCCACATAAAATGTCACCAACTGCTGACAATCTTATAATTGAATCAGTTTTATAGTCACTTAGGCTATTTAATTCATTACTTGTAGCCGTGTAAATTTCGTCTATCTGAGCACTTATTCTTTCTTTTTCTTGTGCAATTCTTTTATTTTCTTTAATATTTAGAAACTTCATTGTGCCTAAACAAAGTATTATTATAATTATTAGAATACTACTTACACGAATAAATACTTTATTACTCAGAGTTCTTATAATTATATTTTCTTTTCTTCTCGTTCTTGCTCGCCTATTTGACATCTTTTTCTCCTAAAAACTACGACCTTTTAAACTTATAAGTAAATAATTGTTAACTTGATAAATAAAAATTCATTTTGAATTTATTTCAAGGTTTATACTTTATTTATTATTTATATAGTAAGTTCCTCCGTCTTCATAATCATCAATATCAATTTCATCTGTAATTGCTTTTGTTACACCATTTTGAGTAAGTGTAACTTCTATTTTTTGCTTTCCAGCACCTGTAATTGTCCCACAATCTACATCTTCTCCAGATTTAACTGTTTTTCCATTTATTTTAATTGCTCCATTTACCTTAACAATCATTGAAATTGGATCTGCAATAGTGTTATCAGGAGCCATCGTGTTTTTTCCATCTTCTGTTGTATTTTGTGGCTTAGGTGCCGAAATTGATGGAATTATAAATCTCAATTTTACCGTTTTTTGTTTTACTTCAATCTTATTAACTGTTATCTCTATTGTTGTACCCTCTGGAACTTCTTCATTTGAATTTACACTTTGAGAAATTACTTTTCCATTTTCTTTTCCTTCATCACTTACATAAGTTACATTTGCTTTAAGGCTAGCATTTACTAATGTAGCATTTGCCGTTCCTTCATCCATTCCTATAACATAAGGGACTTTAGTTTTCTTAACTCCACTACTTACATATACTGTAACTGTATCTCCTGATTTTACAAGTTCTCCTTCATTTGTTGCTTGACCTATAACATATCCTTCTTCAACTGTTGTGCTATTTTGCATTTCCTCCTTTAACTCTATTCCCATACTTGATGCAATGTCTCTTACCTCAGAAATTTTCTTTCCTATAAAGCTTGGAAGTGCTGTTGTTTCTGGTCCTTTGCTTACAACAATTTTTATGGTTTCTCCTTCTTCTAATTTTTCTCCTTCCTCTGGAGTTTGCGAAATTATCTTTCCTTCTTCAACTGTGCTACTTGCTGTTTCTGTAACTTCTACTTCTAAATTTAATGAACTAATCTGTGCTTGTGCTTCTTCAAGTGTCATATTTGTAAAATTAGGAATCTCTACTTTTTTAGCAATTCCACCATCTAACGCTATTTTTGTAACAAAAAATACTATAATAAATAAAACTACTAATCCCAATATGAATAGCCATCTTTTAAGTTTTGGATGTTTTTTAAAAAATTTTTGATTTTCGCCTTGATCATTGTCCATATTCTGTTCTGGCTTAACAGCTTTCATCACTCTTGTATATTGCCCATTTTTATTTTCAATAATTACAAAATCTCCATCTGGATCTTTTAGTGCTTTTGCTAAGTCTTTTAGCATTTCAGTTGCTGTGCTGTATCTTTCTGCTGGATCTTTTTTCATTGCTTTTACAACTATTTGATTAATTGCAAGCGGAATATCGCTATTTAATTCTATTGGTTCTTTTGCTTCTTCTTGCATGTGTTTTAATGCCACTGATACTGGTGTATCTGCATCAAATGGCACTTTGCCAGTTAGCATTTCATACATTACAACACCTAAAGAATACAAGTCTGATTTTGCATCTGTTACCGTTCCTTTTGCTTGTTCTGGTGAAAAATAATGCACTGATCCAATTGTTGTCCCAAATGCTGTTATGGTTGAATTTGATACTGCTTTTGCTATTCCAAAATCTGTAACTTTTGCAATTCCATCTTCTGTAATAATTATATTATGTGGTTTTATATCTCTATGAACTATTCCA
>CAZASP010000128.1:0-2465 GCA_964487865.1 uncultured Clostridium sp.
AAGTGCTTCATTTATAATACGTTTCATTATATTATAATATAATTTTTCTCCGATTTTGTTAAATTTATACAACCAAATTTTGTAATTTGAACTGTATCTTCAATTCTAACTCCAAATTTTCCTGTTATGTAAATTCCTGGTTCGTTGGTAACTACCATGTTTTCGCGTAATTGTGTGTCAGATTTGTAATTAATATATGGTGCTTCATGTATTTCCATTCCTACTCCATGTCCTAAACTATGTATTAAATCACAGTTATGTAGTTTAAAGTCATTCTCTACCATTTTTGTAAGTAGTCTTGTATTTGCACCATCTTTATATTGTTCTTGTGTTTGTCTTTGATTTTTTAATACTAAATCATAAATTGGTTTTACTTCCTCTAAAACTTCTCCAACAAAAAATGTTCTTGTCATGTCTGAACAGTAACCATTTACTTTACATCCCATATCAATTGTTATAATATCTTTTTTTCGTATTTTTCGGTTTGTTGGCACTGCATGTGGTTTCGAAGTATTTTCTCCTGATGCTACAATGGTTTCAAATGCTAATCCTTCAGTTCTTTGCTTAAAGTACTCTTCAATTTCATCAGCTATTTGTTTTTCTGTCATATTTGGTTTTATATAATCTAATATGTATTGAAAACAATTATCTGTAATTTCACATGCTTTCTTTAAGTTTTCGATTTCTTCTTCATCTTTAATCATTCTTTGCTTTTCAATAATATGATCTGTTTCCACAAAGTTATTAATTTTAAATTTCCTAAGGTATTCTTTATATTGTGCATAGGAAACATCATATTCTTCAAAACCAACATTTTCACAAAACATAAAGAAATTTTCATAGTCATCTTTTGATAAATCATGTATGTCATATACTATAATTTCATCTAATAGGGGTAACGTAGTATAAACATGTTCTATGTACCTACTGTCTGTAATATAAATATTTTCTTTTCGTGTTAGAAGCAATATACCTTCTGCTTGTATATTTGTTAAATAACGTATATTTATTGAATTTGTTAATATTAATCCTTGTAAATCTAAACTTGACATTTTATTTCTTAACCATTGTAGTTTAGCATTCATGTTCATCCCTCATTTATTATTTTATTTTTAACTTTGATATAGTCCTAAAGTGAATATTTCCATTAATATTATTTTTATTTGTTCAAATGGTACAAACATACTAACAAATGAAGCTATTACTATGAATGGACCAAACGGTATGTATTCATCTGATTTTTTTATTTTTATTAATAATAATACTATACTAAGAATTGCTCCAATTAAAAATGATAATAATGTTATGATAATAATATTTGATAATCCAAAAAATAATCCTAAGGCTCCCATTAATTTGACATCCCCAAAGCCCATAGCCTCTTTTCCGATAAAATACTCCTCCTAGTAGAGTTATTATTAAGAAAATTCCTCCTCCTGCTATCATACCTAAGAACATATTAATTGTGATTGCTACATTAGATAGTCCATATAGAAATGCAAAAATAAGTCCAAGTTCAAATATTGTTAGATTTAATCTATTTGGTATAATTTGTAACTTAAAATCAATAACAAATACAGACAATAACATAGGTGTTAGAATTAAAAATTTTATTAAATCTAAATTTTCAATTATAGTATCTTTAATTCCAAATTTATAAACTAAGAATACATAGATTACAGCTGTCAATAACATCAATATATAATTAGGTTTAAAATTCATTTTGTATTCACTAAAAATATCTTTTGAAATTACATTTTTATATTCTGGTAATCTTTTATTAGCCCAATCTACCATTTGTCCAACTATAAGTCCTATAATTGCTGCAACAACATAATAAGCAATATGCACATCATTAAAATACATCTTTTATTTCTCCTTTGTTAGTTTGTTTTTATATCTATTTTTAATTGTATTCTCCAAAGGCCTTTTCCATGCTGTATACCAATAATCTTTTTTATCAACGGGCTCTACTAATATTGTGAACATTTTGCATCTATTACCACCAATAACATCTGTAAAAATTTGATCTCCTACAACTCCAATGTTTTTAGGTTCTAAATTTAATTTCTTTTGTACTTTTAAAAATCCAGATTTTAATGGCTTTTTGGCTAAATTTTGGTACGGAACTTCTAATTGATTAGCAACTTTTTCTACTTTTTCTTTATGATTAGTATTAGATAATAAGTATAATTTAATTCCTTGTCCTTTCATTTCATTTGCCCACTGAATTACACTTTCTGACATGTTTTTGTAGTAATCAATTAAAGTATTGTCAACATCTAAAATTAAAGCTTTTATATTATTTTTTTTCAAAATCTCTATTGTGATTTGTTCAACTTTATCTAAATGTAAATTTGGATATAAAACCATTTCTCCCTCCGCTTGCCAAAAATTCAAGTATATCTTATCAATTTGATGGTCGTTTGTCAAGGTACGATTTAGGACGTTTCTTTTGGCACATT
>CAZASP010000129.1:0-2426 GCA_964487865.1 uncultured Clostridium sp.
TCTCAACGCATTATTGTCCCGAATATATCTTTTTATTTCCCCAATTATTAAAGGAATAACGTTCGGCTGGTCTAAATACCTTATATAAAAATATACTACTAGATATTGTAGTATATTTCTATATTATTTCCATTTACTACTATTTTATCTATTACTTCTAAAATTATATTTCTCTGTTCTTGAAAAGTCATCTTATTCCATACAAGACTTAAATCAGTAATTTTTTCTTTTAAAAGTTCTGTTTTTCTTTCTTTTGCTTTTTCATTTGAAAGTTCTTGCTGAATTTTTTCTTTTTCAGCTTGTAATTTCTTTATTTTTTCTTTTGTTTCATCTACTGCGATTCCATCAGATATAAAATCCAATAAATTTATTACTTGCTTATCAATTTGGTCTATTCTATCTTTTTTTGTTGATTCCAATGATACGTCATTTAATTTCATATTATGCCTAAATTGAGTATCATCTAATGACATTTCCATCAAATTTTTTATTACATAATCCTCTATTTCATAATCATAATATCTTCTATTTTGACAATTTGAATCTTTTATTAAATATTTCTTAGATGTTTGTTGTGAATAACAATATAATCTTATACTAGATGTTCCAGCTTTCTGATAACGATATTTAGCTCCACAACAGCCACATATAATCTTGCCAGCTAGCAAATAATTAGCGTGTTTATACGTAACCGATCTCTCTTTCATTTTTGCTTGAAGTTTATCATAGGTTTCTTGATCTATTATTGCCTCATGTCTTCCCTCAAAGACTTCATCTCGATATGGTATTTTTCCTAAATTAACTGGAGATGTGAAAATGCTTCTAACAGTTTGATCTTGTAATCCAAAAGTTTCACCTACTTGTGTCATTGGAACACCTTGTAAATAAAGTTCTATCATTTTATAAACATTATTTTTTCTTTCTTCATTTACAGTTAATATTCCTGTCGTTTCATCATAGTCATAAGCGTATGGATCATTACCTCCACCATACCAATATCCATCCTCTGCTCTTTTTCTTCTACCTATTCTAGTTCTTTCAAGAATTGTTTCTCTTTCTAATTGAGCAAATACAGATAGAATACCAACCATTGCCTTACCAAATGGAGTATTAGTATCAAAATTTTCTTTAATTGAAATAAATCCACATTCATTAGGATTAAAGACTTCTTCAATTAAATATAGCGTATCTTTTTGACTACGAGATAGTCTATCAAGTTTGAAAACAATAACTACATTGATTTTACCATCATTGACATCATCAATTAATCTTTGAATGTCTGGTCTTTCTAAGCTACTACCAGAATACCCACCATCAATATAAAATTCATAATCTTCTATGTCATGTAATTCACAATATTTTTTTAGATAATCTTGTTGTGCCTCGATAGAATAACCTTCCATTTGAATATCCGTAGATACTCTTGCATATAGACCTGCCCTTGTTACCATTTATCCTCCATTCCTAGGCTATGTCTAAAATTTGTACAAAAGTATTAATTCAAAATATTGCATATTAAACATAGCACATTTTTCAAAATTTTTAAAGACTATATGACATAAATCAAGAAAAAAGATAGTAGCAATAATTTTGTTACTATCTTTTTTAGCTACTAGGCTTTTATTAATTCCTTTTTAGGCTCAATACTACTTGCCACTGGGGTTTGAATGTACTTCTTAATAATTTTATAAACATTTTCATTTTTTAAAACTACTTCTTTGGGTTTAATTTTTTCACCTTGTTTATTAAAACTTGTAACATTCATAACGGACAATTCATATCATCTCCTATTCTAATAATGGTATAACTTTTGTTTTTTTATTCAAAAAGAGCCAAAAAAAGAAATTAGCTTTAGCTAATCCCAAGTACCACTTTCATAAAATACAATTTCATTTTTACAAATAGGACAAATATTTTTTTCTTTTAAGATTTCTTCTTCTGTTAATGTTCTTAATTTTCTTCGACAAGTATGACATCTATACTTAGTAGTAAATTCCTTCCCGTCTTCAGTTTTTAACTTAAAGACAAACTTTGAATACAAACCCCCACAAGTATCACATTTACATATTTTCTGACCATAACCATTTTCTAAATGACATTCATGATTTTTAATTAAATTTATTAATTCCTCTTTACGATTATGTTCTTTAAATAGTGATAATATATTAAATTCGCTATTCAAATCCAATAATGTATTTTCACTATATATTAATCCAATTCCTACATCATAATTATATATTTTGTTACAATTATTGCATCTAGCTGTATATATTACTCCCATATTATCACCACTCATTTCATATTAATTATAACATTAAATTACTATAAATAGAACTTACGATTATATTTTTTTATATTTCTCTTATTATTGCATGAACATAATATCTATCTTGTTTTTTATAGTTAGCTTCTCGTGAACAAGAATA
>CAZASP010000130.1:0-293 GCA_964487865.1 uncultured Clostridium sp.
TATTTTTCAGACATGATAACTGCTTGACGAATAACATCAGAAGATATTTTTACTTTGTGATATTCTTCATAATATTTCTTAATTCCCTCTAGAATATCAATTGAATCATCAATATTTGGTTCTTCAACTAAAACTTGTTGGAATCTTCTTTCTAAAGCAGAATCTTTTTCAATATATTTTCTGTATTCCTTTAAAGTAGTAGTACCAATTAATTGGATTTCTCCATTTGATAAAGCAGGTTTTAAAATGTTAGCAGCATTCATAGAGTGCTCACCATCGCCAGCACCAATAAT
>CAZASP010000130.1:303-2414 GCA_964487865.1 uncultured Clostridium sp.
ACCAATAATATTATGGATTTAATCAATAACTAAAATAATATTTCCATATTCTTTACATTCATCAATAATTCCCTTCATACGGGATTCAAATTGACCTCTGAATTGTGTACCTGCAATAACAGCAGTCATATCTAACAAATATACTTCTTTATTTAAAAGTTTTGCTGGAACATTTTGTGCTGCAATTTTAAGTGCTAAGCCTTGTGCAATTGCTGTTTTACCAACACCCGGTTCTCCAATTAAGCAAGGATTATTTTTTGAACGTCTATTTAAAATTTGTATAACTCTTTGAATTTCTTTATCTCTACCAACAACAATATCTAGTTCATTATTTTTGGCTTTAAAAGTTAAGTTAGTTCCGAAAGTATCTAAAAATTTCTTCTTTTTATTTTGTTTTACATTTTTCTTTTTCTCAACTTTTACTTTCTTTCTAGCACCAATTGGTTCTTCTTGATTTTCTTTATTTTTACTATTTGAAGAGTTAAACATATTTGGAAATATAGAACCAAGTGGAATAGCTGCGCCAGCTATTTTGGGACCATTTGCATCATCGTTTCCATCAGCATTTTCAAAGGTAATAGCACCTTCAATATTTTCAATGTCTTCTAAATTAATATTTTCTGCTAAATCTTTAAATATACTTTCAAATTGTTTTGTCATATCAGACAAATTTACTTTGTCTTTGGATAAAATATCACTTTGTTTTGCTAATACTTCATTTGGATTAATTCCTTTTTTCTTAGCACAATCGTAGCAATAACCTTCCATAGATTCTTTTCCATTTTCTATTTTTTTATAAAAAAGTATTGCTGGATTTTGGTTACATTCTGAGCATAACATATATTTTAAATTCCTCATTTCTATCTTAAATTAATCTATATTATAATAACTCAAAAATGCTAAATAGTCAATAATTTTAGCAAAATTTGCTTGCCAAATAAAAACATAAATGTTATAATGTGTACGTCAAGAAAGGAAAAAGATATGAAAGTAGTAAAACCAGAAGAAAAAGCATTTAATAAAAAACAATTAGCAATTTATATAGCAATTATAGTGATATGTATAATATCTATAATTATAGCATCATATGTGCAATTTTATGCAAGAATAGATATAAAAAGCTTATTGGGCTTTGAATCAGAGAGTCAGTTTGAACAAAAATCTGATGAGCAAAAAGAATTATTAAAAAATCAATTTGAGCAAATCTTTACTAACAGCATAGAAAATGGAGATGGACAAAATAATAAAAAAGAAGAAGTTGATAAACCACTTGTATATACAAGTGTTGAGAAAAAAGAGAACAAAACTAATAGTTATGACATAGATGTACATATACCATATATAAATATAGATAATGAAATAGTAAAACAATATAATAAAGAAATTGAAGACTTTATAAATAAAACTAATAATGTTTTACAAAGTCAAAATAATAATATAATTTATACAGTAGAATATACAGCTAATGTGCAATATGACATTTTATCTTTAATAATACGTTCAAATCTAAAAGATGGAAATAGTGCACAAAGAGTTATTATTCAGACATATAATTATGACTTAAGGAACAACAAAGAAATTTCTTTGAAAGAAGTATTGAAAATAGATAATTTAGCATTAGATGAAGTACAATCAAAAATAAATAATGAAATTACTACAGAAGAAAAAAAGGTACAAGACTTAATAAATTTAGGATATAATATTTATAATCGTGATATAAAAAGTGATATGTACAAAATAGAAAATACCAACAATTTTTATTTAACAGGAGATACATTGTATATCATTTATGCTTATGGAAATGAAGCACATACAAGTGAAATGGATTTAGTAATTATATAAACAAATTAATAGAAAAAGAGAAGCTTGATTATGCTTCTCTTTTTCTCGTTATATGTTGTAGGTGCTTTAGCATACCAAGGGTTTCTACGATTTCCACTTAATTTTACAACACTACCTGTACCATTGGCTCTTTTCATAAATAAAAAACCTCCATTTATTCAAATATCTTTAAAATATAGGTTTAAGTTTGTCAAATTTTGTATTGACAGTAAAATAAAAAGTATATATAATACGTCTAAGGTTGTTTACTCCTTTCGGTTGGGTGCATT
>CAZASP010000131.1:0-2186 GCA_964487865.1 uncultured Clostridium sp.
AATTTCGTGAATTTTACATCTTGCTATTCCATATCTTCTATAATCAGTACATTCATATGCTTTTTCTTGTTTTCTTTTAATAAAAGTTCCACTTACACCTCCACCACAATCGCCACAAGTACACATTCCACCAAATATATAATTTCTTTTTGTCTTTGTACTCTTGTATTTTACTCGCTCAAGCTTTAACTCTTGTGCTAATTTAAACATTTCTTTTGATATTATTGCCTCGTGATGATTTTCAAATACAAAATGTTCTTCTTCTGGTAATTTAACAGCTTTTCCTCTTATACTAATTGTCTGTTTTTTATGCACTCTTAGATTTCCACAATATACATCATTTTCCAAAATATTTTTGACCATATTTGTACTCCATAGGTCTTGCACTTTGTGTTTATATATTCTGCCTCTTTCTAAATGTTTTCTTTGATAATAAACCGAAGGTGTTGGATAATTATATTTATCACTATTTAATACATCTGTTATTTTTTTTCGACCTAAACCTTGTTCTACATACAGCTTAAAAATTAGTTCTATTACTCCTCTTAATTCTTCTACTACATATAATTTAGGTATTCCATTTTCAAATACTTTTTCATAACCATAGTAATTTCCCATAATTAATCTACAGTCTTTTTGTTTTGACAGCATATTACATCTTGTTTTTCTAGAAATATCTTTTACATATCTTTCATTATACCAAGTTGTAATTCCTATAGTGTCATCTCTGTCATTTTGTACATCATATACACCTCCCATTTCTGATATAAGTATTAAATTCTTACCAGATTTCTTAAAATCTTCAATTAAACAAAGAACTCTACCGTTATTTCTTCCTATTCTTGATAAATCTTTTGCAATTACCACATCTATCTTTCCGCTACTCACATTTTCTAGCATTTTAGTAAACTGCGGTCTGTCAAATGTATATCCAGACACATTATCATCAATATACACATTTTCATCTGCTATATGCCAACTTCTGCCTTCAGCATATTCTTTAATAATATTGAGTTGTTCTTCAATACTCGAATAATTTTCTCTGTCCTCATCTCTACTTAATCTTGCATAGGCTGCTACTAAACTCATTATATCCTCCTTTTTGCAAAATTTAGATATACTTAAATAATTTATACACTTATATCAAACTATTTAAGTATTTTTAAATGTGTAGATTATATTTTTTTTAATTATTCGTAGCATTTCTTCTTTTCCAGAAACAAATATTGCTACTTTATTTCCACTTTGCTTTAGTCTTTCTATTTCTTCTTTTATTTTCTTTTGCTTTATTTCTTTTTCCTCAATAAATATTTGCGAATAGTTTTCATTTTCAATAATTGTTGTTGTTATTTTCATAAACGCATACTCCTTTAACTAATATATATTTGATGTATATGCAAAAAAAAAATAGAATAGCATAATTATTATTAGTTAGCTTTACTAATATCTATAACCTAAGTATTTCTCGCTCCCTTTGAAAAAATAAATTTTTACATAAAAAGAGAGATATCAATTTCTTAATATCTCTGTAATCTGCTTATTTAATTTATATTACTATTTTTTTAATTGTAATCCATCTTTAAAAGCATTGCCAACTCTTTCAGTAACTTTATAGTATCCGTGAGTATATGGGTCAAATGCAATAGCTGATACTTTTTCAATATCTACATTTTCTCCATTCATAACACTTTCGTCAGCCGTTACATTTACTACTTTTCCTATTACTCCACAACCATATTCATCATCTTGGTATTCAATAAATTCACATTCAAAACAAATAGGAAATTCATTTATAATTGGTGCATCTACATTTTCAGATTTTGTAGCAGTAAGCCCACTATTTTCAAATTTGTTTAGTGTATTATTCCCTGATACTATTCCGAAATAATCTGCCTCTACAATATGTTTACTATCAGCTATACTAACTGTAAATGCTTTTCTTTCTTTGATATTTTTAACAGTTTTATGTGTTTCTGTTAAATTAAGTATTACTTGATTTCTACTTAACATAGTTCCCCATGCTGCATTCATTACATCAATACTTCCATCTTCATTATATGTTGCTATCATTAACACAGGCATTGGAAATATTGCTTCAGAGGTTTTAATATTTTTTCTCATATAAATCATCCTTTCTAAAAATATTTACTTTTGTATTATATAATGATATAATACTTTTGTAAAGT
>CAZASP010000132.1:0-2125 GCA_964487865.1 uncultured Clostridium sp.
CTTTGCATAAACTTTTTGTGGGAAACACCACTTATAGATGTTAGCCATACATTATTTTATTTAATATTTTTCATTGGGGTATGTAATAAATTTTCTGTTTCTTCAGAAGAAGATTTTATTAGAAATTTTGAATTTGAGAATGATACTTATCTTGATCCAGAAAAACAAATTGAATATGAGGAAGAACTAGAGTATGAAGAAACGGAGTGGTAAAAAAAGTAGGGACAGATAATATCCGTCACCCGTTTATTTATTTTTTGAGAGATACCCAATTATAAAGATAATTGTGTAGGATTAAATAATCTTATAAAAGAAAGCTTAAGTACTTGATATTCTCTCATTCCATATCTACAAACGTAAGTCGCTTTAATATATTTTTTATTATAATACTTTTTTTGATTTTGTCAAATACTTTACATAAATTGATACTTAATCATCAAAGTCAAATCCTGGTTGTTCATCAACCATTCTCTGAATTTCCTCTATTGAATGATCTTTTATTTTTCTGTTTTTACCATTGTCAACTGTCTTTAATTCTTCAAAAGACTTATTAAAGAAATCTTCTATGCTATTTTCTGGATTTGTTCCATCTTTGCAATGAATTGCTCCTGAAATATCAACATATCTAACTTTACCATTAACCATTATTGCATTCCAAGCATGTCCGACATTAAAATTTTCCGAATCTATTGTTCCTTCTATGTATCTACATTGTAATCCAAATCTCTTGCATAAAGACTCATATATTGCTGCGAAATTTTGGCAAACACCATATTTACTTATCCATGTATCTCCTTCTTTTTCAGTTTGTTTACATTCTTCACTTTTTTCTAAAAGTTCTACAATTCTTCTTGTGTATTCCTTCTCTTCCTTTGGAATATCTGATAAATTTGGAATTTCTTTAAGAAACTTTTTTCTATGTTCTAAATTTAAAATACCAGTTTGTGATTTTTTCATACCATATCTACGAAAGAATTTTTGAAGTCCTTTACTACTTTCTTCTCTAACTAAACATTCTGCATATGCACGATATAAATTAGAATAAGCATATTGAAAATTATTAACTATCCAATCATAAATTAATTTATATTTTTCTTGACTAGACATATTTTCTTTCATCATTTTACTTATTTCAACAAAAGCTTCATATTCTCTAGATTTGCTAATTAACTCTCTATTCTTGAAAAATGTATTACTTTGTTCATCATAATAGTATTCTGGATTTTCTCCACCGCAGAACATTTCTATTAATTCTTTATCATTTTCAGCCATTACTTCAATTTCTTGCCCATGTTTATTATATACAAGTTGTTTAGATTTTTCGTATAATCCTTCTTTGGTAATTCTTGGTAATCTGCTTACTTTTGCATAATTGGATCTTGCAATTTGAACATCTTGAAATTTTAGTTTACTAACTTCATCTAATAATTTCTTTATTAAATTTTCTACTTCCATTTCTCCATCATATTGTATGTATATTTCAAATGTATAATTAGGTATAATATCTTCTTGATCTGCATAAGGAGGTTTTTGTACTCTCCAATTTATACCTTTTTCACAGTTTTCTTTTGCAATTAAATAATTTTCTCTTGATAACCCATCCATTGGTATTCTAATATGTGCATCTCCTGTTAGTCCACTCCATGAAGTAAAAATATTATTATTATATAGTAATTCTACAATTGGAATAAATAATTCAGCAGCAACTTTATCTTTGATTGTAGATTTTCTAATAAAACTTCCATCATCTTTTTTTTGTGAATCATAATCCTCTTCTAATTTTGTTGTTACTTTCATTTAATATTACCTCTTAATACTATCTAATTTAAAATTTCCCAATAACCTGATTTGTTTGAACCAATTCTTTCAATTACTTTTTTATCTTGTAATTGTTTTAAATATCTTGAAACAGTTGCAGTAGATATTTTAGTAATTGCACTAATCTCTGGTATAGTCGCATTTTGATTATCAATTAACACATCTAAAATCTGTTTTTCTTTATCATTTATCTTATCATTTATCTTATCATTTATCTTATCATTTATCTTATCATTTTTTATTTTATCATTATCATAATCAAATGGATTTTCTTTATATTTAAACGAAACTCTTAAAAAATGATCCA
>CAZASP010000133.1:0-2108 GCA_964487865.1 uncultured Clostridium sp.
TCTACTTATTGCTGCTTCCTTCCGGACCTGACAAGATTCATAGGTCTTTATTGGATTCTCTCCATACAAAGATTAAGCCACAACCATTTGTATTATATACACAAATTGAAATTTTATCAAGTATTTAGGCTAATTATTTACTCTTTTAAAAATAAATTTTTTTAAATCTGTTATTTCTTTAGATGCTATCCCTTGCTCAACGACATTTTCAACAGGAATATCTAGACTAATTGTAGTTTTATATTGCTTTCCATTTTCTAAATTAATGCTTAAATCAAAAGTAATTTTAGCTTTTAAATCTTCCTCTAAAATTCCCGCTTTTTTTAATAACTCTTGATGGTTAATTTCTTCATCATTTGATTTGTATTCAGCTAAATTATCATAAGAACATCTAAAAGCAATTACTCCACCTTGATTTGAAATCATAAGATATTTCAAATTAGATTCCATATTACCAGTATATTCTATTCTTTCAACCTTATTTTCTTCTTTAAACTTAAAAATAGAATTTTCTTCCTCACTATCTGGCTTATAAATTTTTATATTATCCTTATTATTGCCATCAAATCGAATATTATCAATAACTACAGATTTAATTGCCTCTACTTTGCCATATTGCTCATTTTTATTAATATATAAAAAAATATCATTATTCTGGAAAACATCAAAAGCCCATTTTGTATCTGTTGTAGGTTTATCAATCCCCTCTGATGAACTAATAGCAGAAATTTTTGACAAATAAAAAGGCATATTGGTCTCACCCTCTACATGGTACTTCAAAATTATAATACCTAGTACAAATAATATTACAATTATCACTAATGAAATTATTAATTTATGAAGATATCTATTGCTAATTAAATTTCTTAAACTTCCGCCCATATTTCCTCCCACATGTCCCATTCTGTCCTGTTATTTTTTCTTTTGCCTTAGTTCTTTAAAAAATTCTTTTAATATTTTTTCACATTTTTCTTTTTCAATCTCTTTTTCTACTTCTACTATATGATTAAAAGCATAATCTTGCAATAAATTTAATACTGAACCACACGCACCCGTTTTTTCGTCCATTGCTCCTATGTATATTTTTTTTATTCTTGATTGTATTATTGCTCCTGCACACATTGGGCATGGCTCTAATGTTATATACATTTCACAGTCTACTAGTCTCCACGCTTTTAGCTTTTTACTTGCTTTTTGAATTGCCAAAATTTCTGCGTGTTTTGTTGTATCATTTTTACTTTCTTTTAGGTTGTGTGCTTTTGCTATTATTTTTCCGTCTTTTACTATTACACATCCTACTGGAACTTCTAGTTTTTCTTTCGCCTTTTTTGCTTCTTTTATTGCTTCTTGCATAAATTTTTCTTTTTCTTGCATGTTTGCTCCTTTTTGGTTGATTTTTATTATATTACCATTGATTTATAGTAATGTCAATAATTCAAAAGCTCAGTTTAGTTTATGAATATAAAAAAATGGCACCGTCAGTGGCGCCACGTCAGTGAAAAATTTTCTATTGTACTCAAATACGATTTCCTCGTATTTGCATACATAGAAAATTTTTCAGCTTAAGCAGTTCAAACTGCTTAAGCTTTCTCTTATTCAAATTTTTTTCTTTTAAAACTAGTTTCTTAGTTTATTTAATTCAGGTTTTCACAGCATTCAGTCCTACATTACATAAAGTGCAAGACGAAAGGAGACGCGCCAGAGGTATTGGTTATTATCGCTGTCACGGTTAGATGCTGGATAGTGGTAGTCGTAGCTGCCACCACGCTTAACGTATGGATAGCTGGTGTTGGCTTCATTTTTCTCGGCTACAAATTCAAAATAATTTCCTTCTAAATCATAAATGTTACATACTTTAGCTGCATCATTTTCTCCTGATTTTGCTGGACTTGTATGTCTTTTGTCATTCTTTATTGTTACATCAAATGTTTCACCTTGACCATCTGGTTTTTTGTTTACAAATTTCATCACTACATCCCATTGTATTCCTGTTATTAATCCACTTTTTACATCATTTTCATTTATAAATGTTTTTGCTGTTTGTTTACAATCTTCTTGTTTTATCCAATTATATACTTCTACTCCTTTTTTACACACAAGAGTTGGTT
>CAZASP010000134.1:0-2101 GCA_964487865.1 uncultured Clostridium sp.
TTTCTTTTATAGGAGCAATTGCTTCTTTATTATTTATATATGATATTAAATCTTCACTTAATGTTTCTTCAAATTTATCAAATGAATTATATAATTCATCTTCATTATGTATTTTTATTTTCATATGTTTATCTCCACGAATTATTATTTTTATCTTTTAAGATATTATCATAACAAAATGTCACATACTTTTACATAAATAACTCTGCTTTAGCTAAACTTTGATCTAAGCCACCTGTTGTTTCAACAGTTTGCATTTGTTCGTCAAATATTTTAAATAATGCTTTAAAAAACTTATCAGCACTTTGTTTGGCAATATCATCTTGCTCATTGTTAATATAATTGCTATCACATAGTAAATCAAAATAATTAAATACATTACTTGATATTAGAACGTAAATTTGTCTTTCAAACTCTTGCCTAGTAATAACAGATAAGTTGAAAAAATCATTGTAAATTTTTTCTCTTCCTTCAAGTAACGTAGTTATCATATTTTTTAATTTTTCTAAAGCGTCCTCATGCATACTTACAATTTCTGAAATTTGTAAAGAAAAGTAGTTTTCTATTAATTGTTCCCATGCACTAACTTCATCATCAAGAGTATTATCAATCCTAGCTAAGACTGTTTCTAACATATCTTGTGTCATCATTACTTTTAAATTAGCCCTATTGAAAGAATCAGTTACTAATTTTTTTAAGTTATCTAAACCGAATCCATATTTACCAAATATAGATACTGTTACAAAATTTTTAGAAGCATCTTTTACTGAAACATCAGATTCACCAATTAGTAACTCTCTATTAGTAATAGTGTGACAAACTCCATTTAGCCCAAATACAATTCCGCACCTAATTAAATCATTTGGGGGACAAAATTCTAGCAACCATTCTTTGTAAGAATTTTGTTGTGCTACTAATATTTTTTCTCCTGGAGCATTCCAACATCTTCCATAATTGGCCCAACATAAAGTTCTGTCTAATGATACTAAAAAAGCATGTGAATCATCTGGAACATAAGTGCTACTTGGCATAGCATAAGCTTCAGTCATAAGAATTGAATATTTATCTCTAACTCCAAGTTGATTTTTAGAAATAACTATTTCATTTGGATCTACATCTCCATCAATATTATTATCCATATAAATACCTCCAAATGCATTTTAACAAATAATTCCAAATTTTTCAACATAATAGATGAAATTTTTTTATTTATTATTAAGTTTTGCATGTATTACTAACCTTTCACTACTATTATTGTTGTAGCAAGTTGAAAGTGTAATGATTTTGTCAGAATTTTCGACAGTTGTATCAAATTTGTACTTACTGCGATTTTGTACCATATTAGCAAATTCTTTAAACTCATTATCTGAATTAAAATTTATTTGCAAATAATCACTTGTTGCTGGAATTAGGTATACACTAAATATTTGCCATGATGTATTTTGATTTTCTGTTGAAATTTTTATTATATGATTATTTGTGTTTTCAAACCAACTATTTTCAAGTACATTTTTCAATGAGCCAAACATTGTCCCATCTAAACGTCCATGTGCATAAAAAATGTTGTTTTTGTCAAGTGTATTTATATCGTTTCTATAATCTAAAAATATCCAACCAGCATTATTGTAACTTTTATCAAAAGAATGTGTTAAATAATAATCATTATTATTTGTTTGAACAAATGGATAATTTACATTGGTTCCGGGAACTTGAATCCAACCAACTGTATCAGGATTTGTCTCTTTTATTTTTGAAAAGTCAACATCAAGTAGTTTTACTCCATTTTCTTCAACTTCGTTTATTACAACATCTTTATTAATATCAGCAGTATTTTCTTTTATTTTAGTAGAATCTTGATACCATTTATATATGTTTATAGAAGAATATATTACCAAGATAATACCTATTAATAAAATAAGATTTATTAATAGGTTAGACTTTTTTGAATGTATTTTTTGTTTATGTTGACAAGAATGGTCGTCTCTTTTGGTCACTTTTTGATTTTGATAGTGCTTCCCTTTCCTCATATTTTTCTCCTATTTTATATATTTTATCATTATTCTAATTATACTTTATTTTAGCCTTTTTTTCAAGTTTTATT
>CAZASP010000135.1:0-2007 GCA_964487865.1 uncultured Clostridium sp.
TCTACTTGATTAGAATTTATATCACCTAGTTGTGTAGCAAGATCTCCATACGTTATTTTTCCTTTACTTTCTAATTGTGTAATAATCTTCTTTATTTTTTCTGTTTCTTCTATATCTTTTTTATTATCTTCGCTTAGTTCATTATCTACTTTATTAGAATCTTTGCCTATTTTGCTTTCAGTGTTTTCACTATCTGTTTCATTATTTTTTTGATTTTTACTGCTTTTTTTAGTAGTTTGTTTTTCTATTTCTTTTTCATTACTAATTTTTGCGTTTTCTTGTTCAGCTTTAGATGATACTTTTTTCGATAATTCGCCTTTTGTTTTTTCTTCATTTGCTAGTACAGTTTTATTATCTTTTACATGTTCTTCTTGATGTTTAACTTTTTTATCATCCAATTTTTTTTCTGTTTTGTCTTTTACTTTTTTGCTTGTCAAAGTTTTTGTACTATTCTTCTTTAAAGCCTTTTCTTCTTTTTCATTTTTGGCTAAAATTCTTTCTGCTTCTTCTTTCTCTTTTTTCTTCTTTTTAGCAATACGAGCATTATCAATTAGGTTTATAACATCTTTTACACTTTCTGATTTTTTCATTTTAATCTTATCCCTTCCTAAGATTTTATATTTTTATTTAATACTAGCTATTTCAATAATCATTTTATTTAGCTCTTCTTCTAATTCTGCAATTTGTGCAGAGCTTAAATTATTTTTGTTGTCTAACATATTAATTATCTCATTTCTTCGAGCAATCTTTTTTTCCTTTAAGTAAACTTTTTCAATATCTTCAATAGCTTTTTGTACATCATTAATTTCAAAGTCTTCTGCTAAAATTCCACTTATGTAATTTACTGTTTCCTCATCTGAAAACCAGTCAATAACATTTTCAATATCTGCATTTTGATCAATTTTTTCAAAAATTGTGTTTAAAATTTGCTTATTTCTGTCAATTTTTATGCAATCTAAACTAATGGCATTTTTGATTTTTTCATAAGTTTCATCGAAATTATTTATAAGCAGATAAATTAACATTCTTTCACGTTTTTGTGTAATCTTGTCCACTTTTTGTTCTGCTTTAGCATTAATTTTAATATTTGTTTTTTCTAAAACTTTTTCACTTACTTTTGATTTATATAGTTTTTTATTTATCTCTGCCTCTAAGGAATTTTTAGAAATATCATAGGTTTTCGTAATTTTGTCAATGTATATATCTCTTTCCATAGTATTATCCACTTCTGAAAGAATCTTAGCAATTTCATTAAGAAATTTTATTTTGTCACTTGTATTTTCAATATTTAAATTTCTTTTAAGATTCTTTACTTTGTATTCAACTATAGAAATTGCATTGTCCATACATTTTTTTAACTTTTCTGGGCCATATTTTATGACATATTCATCTGGGTCTTTAGCTCCTTCTATTTGCAATACCCTAATGTCTATTCCCATATTCTTTAAGATTTCTGCACCTCTCATTATAGCAGCTTGTCCTGCTCCATCTGCATCATATCCGAAGTATAACTTGCTCACTATTTTTCCTTAAAAGTCTTCCCTGTGCATCAGTTAATGCTGTTCCTAAAGATGCAACAACATTTTTAATTCCTCTTTGATATAATGAGATTGTGTCCATGTATCCTTCAACAATTAATATTCTTTTTAATATTCCTGGTTCAGATTTTTTAGCAACATTTAAAGCGAATAAGTTTCGTCCCTTGCTATATACAATGTTTTCTGGTGAGTTTATATATTTTGGTTTACTATCATCTAGTACTCTTCCCCCAAAGGCTATCACTCTATTTCTAATGTCTTGTATTGGAAACATTATCCTTCTCTTAAATTTGTCGTAGAATATTCCGCTTTCTGTTCTTCCAATTAAACTCGATGCAAGCATTTCCTCTGCTTCAAATCCTTTAGATTTTAAATAAGAGAATAATTCATTGCCTTCTCCTGCATATCCAATTAAAAATGCTTTTAATGTATTATTATCTAATTTTCTCTTTTTTATGTATTCTTGTGC
>CAZASP010000136.1:0-1995 GCA_964487865.1 uncultured Clostridium sp.
AATAAAATTAATATAGTCTTCATATTTTCTTCCAGTATAGTCAGCTGGTTCTTGTCTTTTCTTCAAGTTTTTACTTTTTATTTTCCTTTTGACTTTTCTTTTTAAGGATAAATTAGTAATACCCTAATCTCTAAAAAGTCCCATTTCTATATATGTATATATTGTTTTTGCACATTGAGTAATTTCAGGATGGCTTTCTAAAATTTCATAAATAGATTGTCCTTGCTCAATTAAAGACGCTAAAGTATGTGCTAGATTTCTTAATTCAGTAGTATTAAGATTTACACCTTCTCTTGAATCTTTTAAAGTATATTGATAGTTTTTCTCTGCAACTTTTGCTTTGTAGAAATATTTGTCTAATTTGCATTTATTTATCTTAGGACAATTATTGCAAGCTCCAATAAACCTATCTCTTCTGTAACAAGGTTCTTCTTCATAATCTTTACATTTACTAATACAAACTTTGCAATCTTTTAAAGGAATACATTGGTTAGGAGCATTATACATATTTCTTGGCTTTAGTTTTCTATTCTTTTTTATTTCTTTAGTTATTGTTGAAGGACTTTTATTAACTAATTTTGCAATTTCAAATTTTCTAAAACCTTTTTCAATTCCTTCTTCGATTTTCTTTCTATCAGCTAAAGAAAGATGTTTTCCGTTATATTGTTGCATACTGTACCTCTTTCTCTAGAAACACCTACAGTTTAATTATACCAAATTATTTGAAGTATGTTAATTTTCATATCTATTAAGGCGGTTAATCACTTTTGCTGTGATTAACCACCTTTGCAACATTGTAAAATTAAATAAATTGTCAATTACAGAAATGGCATAAAGTGGTATTCCTAAAAAGCTATTTCAATTTATACATTTCTTTCATTGACAATTAAATATCATTTAATCTTACATTAACGTTAATGTAAAAGTAAATTATGTTAATATATATTTTAAATTGAATTTACTTTTTTAATTGACGCTTTTTTAATTTAGCATAAACATGCAAAATTTTCGTTGACAATGTAGAAAATTTACGTTAAAATATGATTGAAAAATCATTAGCAATTTGCTGATATTTTGAAATGTCAACGAGAAAGAGAGATTCAAATGCTTCTCTCTAAAAGGTTCGGAGGAATACTAAAGTAATAAGATTAGGTGGATTTCAAAAGGAGGCAAACAAAATGAGTTTTGTACCACACAGATCTGATTATACAAAGTCAACAAAGGAAGATGTCTTTTATACAAAAAGCCCAGCAAGTAAGCGTTTCGAAAAGGCAGAAAGGACTTACGATTTTTATTTTCCAGAACGGTTAGGTGTAAATGGGAAACCATTTCGCACGCACGGAAAAGAAAATTACTTTTGGGAGCAGTATGACAAATAAAATTGGCATGTTGCTCAACTAATGTGAAAAATAGTATATGAATATTAGGAAAAATACTTTAGTAACTTATAAAAATCCTCCAAATGAACCAACGACAGATTTGTTTGAACAATTTATGAAAAAATGTAGATTTTTCTTAGAAATATCTGCATTTTTTCTTTGTTTATGATAATTTAATTATTCAGTACTAGGAAAAAATATGTTAAGTAAAAAAGAAAATGTTCAAAGTGAATTAATATTGAATACGATGGAAGATTTAGTTTCACAAGATAGTTTATATAAAAAAATTAATCAAATAAATATATTTGATTTGAGGTAATACATAAAAATAAATTAATGTTAAACAAAAATATAGAAAACAAAAGTTTCAACTAGTATAATTTAATTAATATCAAATTTATGATGTAAATAAGAAAACATGAATTTTGTAGAATGTTGTTGCAAAATTTTCTAGAAAAATAAAAAAGTAGAAATTAAAATATAAGAGGGATAGAATGAAAAAGAATTTAAAAAATCATTCATGAATAAAAACCTCCTTTGAAATAAAATATTTTTAGAATAAAAGTATTTTAATTATACAACAATTAAAAATAGATTTCAATAAATCAAATGAAAT
>CAZASP010000137.1:0-1956 GCA_964487865.1 uncultured Clostridium sp.
TTATGGATTTCCACCAGAAGTAACAAAAGAATTAGCACTTGAAAACGGATATGATGTAGATATGGCTAAATTTGAAGAATTATTTAAAAAACATCAAGAAAAATCAAAACAAGGATCTGAGCAAAAATTCAAAGGTGGATTAGCAGACCAAAACGAAGTAACAATTGCTTATCACACAGCAACTCATTTATTAAATGCAGCATTAAAACAAGTTATTGGAAAAGATGCGCATCAAAGAGGTTCAAACATAACATCAGAAAGAATGAGATTTGATTTTAACTGCGACCATAAATTAACAGAAGAAGAAAAACAAGCAGTAGAAGAATTAGTAAATAAATGGATTCAAGAAGGTTTAGAAGTAACTAAACAAGAAATGAAAAAAGAAGATGCAATTAAATCTGGTGCAGAATGTATGTTTATAGAAAAATATCCAGACATAGTAACAGTATATAGCATTGGTAATGTATCTAAAGAATTATGTGGTGGACCACATGTAAGAAATACAAAAGAACTAGGAACATTCAAGATAAAGAAAGAAGAATCTAGTTCATCTGGCATTAGGAGAATAAAAGCAATTTTAATAAAATAAGGAAAGGATAAAAATATGGAAGATTGTTTATTTTGTAAAATTATTAAAGGTGAAGTGCCATGTAATAAAGTATATGAAGACGAAGAAATTCTAGCTTTTCATGATATTAACCCAGCAGCCCCAATTCATATATTAGTAGTACCTAAAAAACATATAACATCTTTAGCACATATAGAAAAAGAAGACGAAAACATAATTGGAAAAATATATGGCGTAATTAATAAAATATCAGAAGAACAAGGTTTCAAACAAGATGGGTACAGAGTTATTGTTAATTGTGGTAAAAACGGAGGACAAGAAGTAATGCATTTGCATTTTCATATTTTAGCTGGAAAACAATTAGGAGAAAAAATTGTATAAAATAGATGACTTTTATCGATAAATGTGATATAATATATGTAGAGGTATATAAAAAAATATATGGAGGTAAAAGTTATGTTTGAAAGTAAATATAGTAAAGTATTAACTGTAATATTAGTTATTGTAATTATAGCTATTGTGGGATTACTTGGATTTTTAGCATATGAATATTATCAAAATTATATAGTATCAAAAGATACAGCTGACTTTGTAGATAATTTTCAAGGAGAAGTAACAGACGGACAACCAACAGATAGTGAGGTAGCAGATGCAGGAGAAAATCCTTTTGACCAAATGCAAGATGCTAATGCTAATGAAAGTTCTACACAAAGAAAAACTTATAAAGGCTTTGGTGTTTTAGGAACTATGGAAATACCATCAACAGGCTTTAAATATCCAGTACTAGAAAAAGTAACAAAAAAATCAATTGAAACAGCAGTTGCATTTTTATATGGTTCAGGATTAAACGAATCAGGTAACAGTGTTATTATTGGACATAACTACAGAAACGGATTATTTTTCTCTAATAACAAAAAATTAAATGTAGGTGACAAAATATATGTAACAGATAATAACGGAAATAAAGTAACATATACAATATATAATAAATTCGAAACAACTCCAGAAGATACATCATTCTATCAAAGAGATACAGGAGGAAAACCAGAAATCACATTATCAACATGTACAGATGATAGTAGTGCTAGATTAATTATATTTGCAAGACCAGAATAATAATACTCTAATTTGTTAATATAAAAGTTTAATAGATTTTTTGTATATAATAATTAAAAAAATAAAGGAATTTTAAAAATTCCTTTATTTTTTTGTTAAAATTGTATATAATAAGTAAAACAAAAATAAGAGGTGACGTATGAAACCAAACCAGGCAAAAGAAAGAATAGAAGAACTACGAAAAACAGTAGAATATCATGCAAAAAAATATTATGATGAAGACAAACCAGAAATATCAGACTTTGAATATGATATGTTAATGGTAGAATTAA
>CAZASP010000138.1:0-1852 GCA_964487865.1 uncultured Clostridium sp.
TTGTTCTTCTTGATAACTTGTAATATGTATTCCTATTTCCTTATTTATGCTATCAGCTGTTTTATTTAATGTAAATTGGTTTGTATAGTTAAAATGAATATTCTCTTCTGCTGATTCAATGTCTTTATTTAATATAATAGTTGCAGATATTTTTACATTTGTTACTAGTCCTAATGTATTTTCTTCATATGTTGTCTGCTCTCCTCTTAAGTTTGCTACTATTACTGTATTTCCATTTTCATTTGTTTCTAAATATGGCTCTTCTAATTCTAATCCATTTGCATAAACTACAGAACTTTCTCCTAATATTACCTTTTCTACTTGTTTTGGAAGTTCTATTCTTATACTTGGATTTTTTAACATATTATTTTTTATAGTATTACTATTTGCATATATATCAAATGTAACTTCATTTTGTTGTTTATTTGTCCATTCTGTGTTGCTTATTTGTATATCAACATTACTTTGTGAGTCTTTTATGTCTGTTGTTGTTTCAAAGTTTTCTTCTAATACTTGTTTTTCTTCTGTTACTTGTTCTTCTCCTTGTAAATAAGTTTCTTCTTTTGTTCCTAATATTGTTCCTTTAGTTTTTACTTTTATATTGCTATCTACTGTTGTCATTGTAGCTTTTATTTCTTTGTTGTTTTCTAATTTTAAAATGCCTTCATTTTGTATATTACTTGTTTTAATAGCAATTGAAGTTGGTTCATCTGTATAATATATTGTTTTACTTCCATCTTCTTCAAATGGAGTATCTTTATTTATTGTTTCTATTAATTTTTCTTCATTTGGTAATATCTCATATACTTCAACAATTCCTTCTTCTCCAAGAAGTTTTGTTATATCTTCTTTTTTTATTTTTGTACTTTTATATACTAATTCTCCATTATTTCCTAAATCTTGTGTTATTTCTTCACCATTATTATTTTGATATATTATTGCAAAAGATTGATTTTCTACTAATTTTAATTTTTCTTGAGCTTCTTTCTTACTTATGGTTATTTTTTCTGTTTGGTTAAATTGTGTTGTATAATTTGTGTTATTAATTTTATTAGATTTTATATAACCATTATAGATTTCATCTGTTGTACTTTCTATAGATGTTAATGTACCAATATTATCTTTTACAGTTCCTTTAAACTCACTGTCTTTTGTTATAAGTCTATCTTCTATAGATAGCACAGAGCTTGCAGATATTTTAAGATTTAGCTCTCTTTCAACACTTTCTTGTATATAGGTATCATAATAACAAATAATAGTATAAGAATCTTTACTATCTTTATTTGGTTTTGTATTGTTTATTATTTCACCATTTTCGTTTTGGTTAGTTGCATATACCTTTATAGTTCCAGTATTTGCATCATATATATAATTATCTTGTATTCCATCTTTTTTTCCATTTGTAAGTTCGGTACTATTTGTAATAACCTTCACAGAATATGGATATTTCCCATCAATTTGGTTTACTCCTATTGTTAGCTCTGTATTTTTTACAGCAAAATCTTCTTGGCCTTCCTCCTGTTCAATTCCATTTCTGACATTATACTGTACTAAAGTACCTTTGTCCTCTTCTGATAATTTGTAATTAATATATTTTTGTAAATCGGCTTCTATTGTTTCATTTAAGTTATCCGCGCCAACACTAATAGAAGTTAGCAACTTAGCTGAAATTAACACAGCTAAAGATAGCACTATCCCCAAAAATACATATAAAATTATTTGTTTAGAAACCTTTTTCTTCATTTTGTTCCTCCTTAATTTTATAAACATAAGTGTATATTTATATACATTAATCTAATATATATTGTAATAAGCTTTCATTTTAAAAGCAATATAAGTTTTTCCCAGTTTC
>CAZASP010000139.1:0-1674 GCA_964487865.1 uncultured Clostridium sp.
TATATGATATACCTTAATAAACTGCTTGAGATTTGTATCAATCATTACAAGAGTCAAAATATAGTTGTAAATATTTACGTCGTTGACACCAAAACAAGTTTTTGACAAAATCTTTATAAGGGTTGATACAACTTAAATTATACAGATTATAAGGAGTGAATTATGATAATTCTAGATGTAAATAAATTAGAAAAAAATTTTGGTTATGGCAAACTTTTTGAAGATATTTCATTTTCACTTAATGAAGGTGAATCTATTTCAATAGTTGGACCAAATGGATGTGGAAAATCTACATTATTAAAAATAATAGCAGGAATTGAAAAAAGTGATAAAGGACAAGTTAGCATAAAAAAAGATGCAAAAGTAGCCTATTTAGATCAAACAGGGTCTAGCATAAGAGATGATAGACCTGTATATGAAGTTTTAAAAGATGCCTTTGGCAATCTTAAAGAAATGGAACAAAAAATTAACAACCTACAAAAAGAATTGGAATCTGGAATAGAAGGATATGAGCATAATAAGGTTTTAGAAAAATATTGTAGCGTAATGGAAAGATTTTCTATGGCTGGCGGATATGATATGGAAACAAATATAAACACAGTTGCAGAAGGTTTAAAAATTGATAAAAATTTATTAAATCAAAGTTATAATGATTTAAGTGGTGGAGAAAAAACACTGGTACAATTAGGAAAAGCTCTTTTAATAAAACCAGATTTAATTTTACTAGATGAACCTACGAACCATTTAGATATTGAAAGGATTGAATGGCTAGAAGATTATATAAAATCATTTAGGGGAGCATCTGTTATTGTTTCACATGACAGATATTTCTTAGATAGAATGTCTAACAAAATTTTAGATTTAGATAATGGTTCTAGCAAAGTGTATACTACTAACTACACAGGATTTTTAGAAGAAAAACAACATGATTTTGAAAAACAGATGGCTAATTATAAAGATCAACAAACTTTGATAAAAAAATTAGAAGCTGAAAAAAAGTATTTTTCTGAAAGAGGAATGGCAACTAACAGTTCGACTTTAACTGCTAGAGCACATGCATTACAGACAAGAATTGATAAACTAAAACAAATTGCAATTGCAAGACCAAAAGAACAAAAAAAGTTGAATGTTGGATTTGATGAAGAAAGAAAATCAAGTAAAAAAGTAATAACAGCAGAAGAAGTAACTGTTACAACTCCTGATGGGAGAAAAATTCTTGATAATATAGATTTAGATATATGTGCAGGTGAGAGAGTTGCTTTTATAGGTTCAAATGGAAGTGGAAAATCTACTTTTGTAAAAAGTGTTTTAGGAAAGCAGGAATTGCCAGTAGAAGGAATTATAGAGGTTGGACCAAGTGTAAAAATAGGGTATTTGCCACAAATAATAAATTTTCCAAATGGTGAGCAACAATTATTAGAGTATTTTATAAATGAAGTAGGTATAAATGAACAAAAAGCAAGACAAATATTGGCACGCTTTCAATTTTACCAAGGAGATGTTACCAAAAGAGTTAAAAATCTCTCTGGAGGAGAAAAAATGAGGATAAAATTGGCAGAACTTTTACAACAAAAGATTAACACGCTGATTTTTGATGAACCTACAAACCATATTGATATTCCAACAAAGGAAGTATTAGAAGATGCTATAAAAGATTTTGACGGAACGCTTATT
>CAZASP010000140.1:0-1665 GCA_964487865.1 uncultured Clostridium sp.
TTTGCTATTAGTACGAAATGTGTTTGATATAAGCAAAGAGCTTGAAAACCATGTGAGAGTAGGAGAAAAAAGAGAAAAATATAAGAAAGTAGAAGTGAATGTTTATATAAATTTAATACCAAATTAGAGAAAATGATAAATGTAAAAAATAATGTAGTTATTGAAATAATATCTAACACATAGAAGTTAATTTAGAAATAAGTTAACTTCTTTTTTTATGACTCCAAGAAAGAGAGAAAAAAATGAATAAAGAAAAAAATGTTGATGAAATTACAATTGAAGAATTATTAAGAAATATTAAAACAGAAAAAAGGATTTTTTGGTATGAAGAATACCATTTGATTAGACATGATTTATTAAATAATGTTAAAAGAATATTGGATTTAAGGCATTTTATGAAAACTACTAAATCTAATTGTAAACGAGTGAAAAAAATAATAAACAAATATGCAAAGTCATTTAAGAAAGAAAAAGATACAAAAAAATTATATAAGAAATTAGATGATGAAAAAGATTTCATAATTGTCAATTACATTGATACATTTATAGATTTAATGAAGTTAATATACAAAATATTAAATACTGAATCTTTTGACAAAGATACGCCGTCTGTCGAAAAATGGTATGAATTTGAAATGGACGATATGGTATTAGTTAATGGCATTATTAAGGAATTAGATAATTATAATTCAAAAAATATAACAGAAGAAGATATTTTGAAAGCACTAGATAGAACCATCTCAAAATATGTTTCTTGTATAGAGGAAGGCATAGATTATAGTACAACTTTTGGCTCAACGTTTCCTTATGTTCAAATAAAAACAGAACAGGAGGAATAAAATGAGTGAAGTAATTGCTATTACTAATCAAAAAGGTGGAGTTGGAAAAACAACTACCACTTTTTCATTAGGTGTAGCCCTTGCAAAAGAAGGAAAAAAAGTTTTACTTATTGATGCAGATCCGCAAGGAGATTTGACTACTTGTCTTGGATATTATAATCAAGATGAAATACAGAATACTATTGGAACACTAATGTATGACACAATGCAAGATAAAAAAATAAATATAGAAGATACAATACTTCATCACAAAGAAGGAATAGATTTAATTCCTTCAAATTTAGATTTATCAGCATTGGAAATGTCGCTTGTAAATGCTATGAGTAGAGAATTTACATTAAGAAATTCTATAAGTGGCATAAAAGATAAATATGATTATATTCTAATAGACTGTATGCCAAGTTTAGGTATGATAACAATAAATGCTCTAGCTTGCAGTGATAAAATAATTATTCCAGTTCAAGGAGAGTATTTAGCAGCAAAAGGAATGGGACATCTATTACAAATAGTTTCAAAAGTGCATAAACAAATAAATCCTAATTTAAAAGTAGGTGGCGTACTGCTTACTCTTTTAGATAAAAGGACTAATTTATCAAAGGAAGTAAGGAATACATTAAAAGAGAACTATGGTAAATATGTAAAGATATATGATACAGAAATTCCAAAAGCTATAAATACAGCAAAATCATCTTCAACAGGTAAAAGTATATTTGAATTTGACAAAAATAATCCTGTAGCTGAAGCATATAAAAATTTGGCAAAGGAGGTTATGAAAGATGAAAGAAACAAAACTAGAAATGAAACTTCCAAAGTTAGATGATTTAAT
>CAZASP010000141.1:0-1633 GCA_964487865.1 uncultured Clostridium sp.
AAGCAAGGAAACTTATTAATAACTGCAGATCATGTAAATGCAGAACAAATGATAGATTATAGCACAGGAGAGCCACACACGGCTCATACAACAAACCCTGTACCATTAATTTTAGTAACAGCTGACAAAACCTTAAAACTAAAATCGGGAGGAAAATTAGCAGATTTGGCACCAACAATGTTAGATTTGATGAATCTTGAAAAACCAGAAGAAATGACTGGAAATAGTTTATTAGATAAGGAATAAAATATATGTTAAACCATACAAAAAAAATAAAAGGAATATATGAGGATATACAAAGAAAACTATATTATATGATACCAGAAAAATGGGAAAAGTTATATTTATATAGTTCTGTTCTTGATGAGCCAGATAAAGAAGGAAAAACAGGAGAATTATTTTTCTATTACATTCCTAAAGGGATTTTCAAAAAAAAGCCAGTAAATGTATATGAAATTCCAGCTAAATTTAACCTAGATGAAAACCAATATTTAAAACTAGTACAAATATTATATGGCAAAATAAAAGAATTAAGAAAAGAATTTGCAAAATCAGAAAGAGGACAACTTTGGAGCAATATAACATTATCAATTCAAAATTTAAAATTCAGAGTAGAATATGATTACACAGACTTAAATAATAGTGATTTCACAAGTTATGAAAGACATGTAATTTGGAGATATGAAAATTTAGGAATTGATGAAACACAAGTAAGTAAAGAGGATAAGGAAATTTTAAAAAGATACAAGTTAGGAGCAAAAACCCTATTAAAAAAAGAACATTATGATGCAGGTATTTACATCCAAGATGTAGAAAACGTAATTGCTTATAGTACAGAAAACAATGCAAATACACAAGAAGAAACAATTGAAGAAAAAACGAAAGAAAGAAAACATATAAATCAACTTTTGTTAACAAAAGAAGAAATTGAAAAAATGAAACATTAAATTAAGTTATTAAATTTTCACAATAATAATATACTAAACATGAAGAAATGAAAGGAGTAATTAAAATGATTTATTCAAAAGAATTAGAAGAAATGTGCTGTGTAGCAAAAGGAGTAGACCATGGACCAGCACCAATTCCAGAAGAAGGAAAATGGGTAAAAGCAAAAGAAATAAAAGATATATCTGGACTAACACATGGTATTGGATGGTGTGCACCTCAACAAGGAGGATGTAAATTAACTTTAAATGTAAAAGAGGGAATCATTCAAGAAGCATTAATTGAAACAATAGGATGTTCAGGAATGACACACTCAGCTGCAATGGCAGGAGAAATTTTAACAGGGAAAACATTATTAGAAGCATTAAACACAGACTTAGTATGTGATGCAATTAACACTGCCATGAGAGAATTATTCCTACAAATAGTATATGGTAGAACTCAGACTGCATTCTCAGAAGGAGGATTACCAGTAGGAGCAGGACTAGAAGACTTAGGAAAAGGACACACATCACAGGTGGGAACAATATACTCAAGTAAACTAAAAGGACCAAGATATCTAAACTTAACAGAAGGATACATAGTAGAATTAGGATTAGATAAAGATGACCAAATTATAGGATACAAATACGTACATATAGGAAAAATGATGCAAAACATTAAAAAAGGAATAGACCCAATGGAAGCG
>CAZASP010000142.1:0-1595 GCA_964487865.1 uncultured Clostridium sp.
TTAATTTCTTCTTGTATTATTTCATAGTTTGTATTATAATAAGCCTTAGAAAATTTGCTAAAAAAATACCTCCTAGATATAACGCTCAAAAATTTTTTGAATTGGGGTGAACCAAAAATATTGGACAAAAAAATATTTCAATATGGAGGTTCACTAGTATGTTTAAATATTCATTTGAATTTAAACTTAAAGCTGTTCAATATGTTGTATTTGGAAAACATTCATATAAACAAGCTTCTCAAAAATTTCATATTCATCAAGAACAGATTAGAGTATGGACTAATAGATTTAAAGCTTATGGTGAAGAGGGTATTAAAGAAAAGCCAATAAAAAAATATAGTGGTCAATTCAAAGTAGATGTGATACAATATATGTATGCTAACCATTTATCTTTAGAAAAAACAGCTATAAAATTTAATTTACCGTCTTCAACAGTAGTAAGATTATGGAAGCAAATGTATGATGAGAAAGGTGCTCGGATATTTGCTAAATAATAGAAGCATTGCACTTGATAGAGCAAGAATAAGTCGTATGAAAAATAAGAAAAATAAAATCAAAAGCGAAACTTCTAAATCTACTACAAAAACAACTGTAACAACTGATAAGAGTAATAAAGAACTTTTAAAAGAAATAGAAGACTTGAGAATGGAGAACGATTACTTAAAAAAATTGCAAGCCTTAGTTCAAAAAAGAATAAGCCAACAAAAAAAGAGAAGGCATTAGCCGTTTATGAATTAAGGCAAAAATATAGAGTAACGGCGTTATTAAATAAAGCAAAATTATCTAAAAGCACTTATTATGACATTATTAGCAAGATGTCGCGACCAGATAAATATGCAGAAATAAAAGAAATCATTACCCAAATTTACCATTATCACAAAGGAAGATATGGCTATCGAAGAATAACATTAGAACTACTTAATAGAGGGCATAAATTAAATAGAAAAACAGTTTATAAAATTATGTTAGAATTAGGGTTAAAATCTCTTGTAAAAATAAGAAAGTATCGTTCATATAAGGGCAATTATGGATATGTAGCAGATAATTTATTAAATCGTAATTTTAAAGCAAATAAGCCTAATCAAAAATGGGTTACAGATGTTACGCAATTTAACTTATTAGATACAAAAATGTATCTTTCATCTATTGTAGACTTGTATAATGGAGAAGTAATAAGTTATAATTTATCAGATAGACCATATTTCAAACAAGTAGAAGATATGCTAGATGAGGCATTTAAGAAGATTCCAGATGATACAAATTTAATATTACATTCAGACCAAGGTTGGCAGTATCAAATGGAAAGATACCAAAAGCTATTAAAAGATAAAGGCATTAGACAAAGTATGTCAAGGAAAGGAAATTGTTTAGATAATGCTTGTGCAGAGAACTTTTTTGGTACATTAAAATCAGAGTTCTTTTATAATCAAAAATTTAAAAGCATAATGCAATTTAGAAAAGAACTTGATGACTATATTAATTATTATAATAACGAAAGAATAAAGCTACGACTTAATGGAAAAAGTCCTGTCCAATTTAGGCTGGAATTTCAAAAAGTAGCATAGAAATTTGTCCAACTTTTGTGGGTCACTTCA
>CAZASP010000143.1:0-1592 GCA_964487865.1 uncultured Clostridium sp.
GCTCTTCCTAAATTATTTTTTCTAAGATATTCTATCATTTTTTTAGCATCTTGTTCTGTATCTGTTACTATATTTTGAATAGCACTACCTAAAGCCATTTCAATTGCTACTTGATATTCTGGCTCAGTGGAAATAATATTTGCAAGTATTCCATTTATCCCTTTTTTTAAGGATAAATTTGTTTCACAAGCAATGAGCAAGTCCTTTACACTTTTCGCATATCCTTCTTTTTCCCTCTCTGTTTCTACTAAAAAATTTAGCCTTGTTTGTTTCATTCTTCTCTCATCTGTTAAATCTGCAATATTTTTTTCATATTCTTTTGTTTTTATTTCTATCTCTTCTCTTTGCTTTTTATTATTTTCTAGCAATTTTTGTTTTTCTTTTTTTTGATTTTCAATTTGGCTAAAAGCTTTAAGCATCTCATTTCTTTCATCTCTTTTTTTGTCAAGATTAGAAATAACTTTTATTTGCTCTTTTTCTTCCTGTTTTTTTTGAGCTTGTAAATTTTCATAATTTGTGTCACATATTGCTATTTTATTTTGTTGTTCATATTTTTGTTCTGTTAAATTTTGATTTTTTTTCTTTTTATCTTCGATTTCTAATTCTTTAGTGCTTAATTTTTTAGTTAAATTTTCAAGTTCCTGCTCTTTTTCCTCAAGTTCTTTTTCAAATTTTTCTTTATTTTGTGCTAAACTGTCTTTCTTGCTTTCCTTACTTTTTCTTTCCTCTTCTAATCTTTGAATATTTTGTTCTAATTCTGTAATCTCAGTTTCTAGTCTGCTCTTATTTTGCGAATTATTTGATATTCTTTCTTTACTAACATTGATATTTGAAGTAATTTGCTCAATTTTAGTTTTGCTTTCAAAGCTTAAATTTTGCATTCTTTCAATTTCTTCTGTAATGTTGTCAATTTCTTTTTTTAGGTTTTCCCTCAAATTTTGTACTTCAGAAAGTTTTTTATTTTCTTCTAATTGCTGATTTTCGAATATCTCCTTATCATTTTTTAATTTTTCTAATTTTTCTTTATATGTATCAATTTTGTATAAAAATAATCCGATTTCAATACTTTTTAATTCTTCTCGTAAATCTAAAAAATGCCTTGCTTTTTCTGCTTGGATTTTCAGAGGTTCTAATGTCCCTTCTATTTCAGATAAGATGTCATTAATTCTAATTAAATTAATTTTGGTCTGTTCAAGTTTCTTTTCTGTTTCTTCTCTTCTTGTTCTATATTTTACAATTCCTGCTGCTTCCTCAAAAATATTTCTTCTATCTTCTGATTTGCTGCTTATAATTTCATCAATTCTTCCTTGACCGATCATGGAGTATCCATCTTTTCCAATTCCTGTATCCATAAATAATTCTAATATATCTTTAAGTCTGCAAGGGACTTTATTTATAAAATACCCTGATTCGCCTGTTCTATATAGTCTTCTTGTAATTGTTACTTCTGTATATTCTATTGGCAAACTATTATCTGAATTATCAATGACCATCGACACTTCTGCAAATCCAAGTGATTTTCTGTTTTGGGTTCCAACAAAAATAACGTCTTCAGATTTTGCTCCTCTTAAAGACTTCATACTTTGTTCTCC
>CAZASP010000144.1:0-1558 GCA_964487865.1 uncultured Clostridium sp.
GAAAGTGAAGGAGGTTCTTTAAATGAAAAATAAAATATTAACATTTATTATAGGAGTATTGGTAGGAGCAATTATTGCAACAGGAGGGTTTTACATCTATGAAAAAACAACAAAAAGGGATTTGCCTTATGGGAAGGAAAGACCAGAAATGATTGATGGAGAAAATCCACCAGAAAGACCAGATGGCGAAAGAGGAAATAATGAAAAATATAATAATAAAAAATAAAGAAATAACAATATGGTCTAATAGCATTGACCGTGTTCCTATTGTTTATATTCATATAGTAAAAGGAAATGGAAAAGGCATATGGGATGCATGCCAAAAACTAAATTGTATGCCGTTAACATTAGTAACAATAGGAAATTTAAACTGGGACGACGATATGTCCCCTTGGGAAATTTCGCCAATATATGATGGAGATAATCCATGCAAAGGGTTAGCAAAAAAGCACTTAAAAGTACTTTTAGAAGATATTATCCCAGCAGTAGAAAAAACACTAGAGAAGAAACCTTTATACTCTGTTATAGGTGGATATTCGCTTGCTGGACTTTTTGCAATGTGGAGCCTATACAATACAGACTATTTTTCAAAATCTATATGTTGTTCAGGCTCATTTTGGTTTCCACAATTTATACAATATGTTAAAACAAATCAATTAAAAAGAAATCCAGAATGTATATATTTTTCGCTTGGAGATAAAGAAAAAGAAACAGATAATAAATATTTAAAAACAGTTGAAGACAATACAAAGAAAATATATAATGAGATGTGTAATAAAAATATAAAAACAATTTTTGAAATGAATGCAGGAGACCATTTTAAAGATGCAGACTTAAGAATGACCAAAGGTATATGTTGGACATTAAGTCATTAAAGGTACTCTATATTGATTTTAGCAATACTGCGAATTTCTTTAAGGGAAAGAAAATTAACTAGAAAACTGGGCTAAATGAAGAAATTGGAAGTGTTAAGAGATAGAATATTATTCGCTCACATTTTACTAGAGTTTATGAACTAATTTGGAACCAAATTTGAATCCACCACCAATAACATTCTATGATATTCTGAATGATTTAAGAATTTATAGAAATGTTTATCAAAAATTATTACCTTAGAACAAGACGAAAACCTACGAATGACAAATATGAAAAGGAATTTAAAAAGTTTAAAGAAAAAAATATTGAACTTAATTATGTACAACTTCTCTTGAGCCTAGAATAATACCTGAATTTTTGCCTATTATATATAATGATAAAAAATTATTGGCTGTAAAAATAAATGAATTACCACAAAAAAAGAAACCTTGTTATTACAAAAATGCAGGGATAAATAAAGGCTCATATATTAGAATTGGAGATTCAGATGAGCATATGACAGATTATGAAATTTATAATTTGCAAAGTTATACAGATGGTATCCAAGAAGATTTAAGACCAATAAAAAGAGCTGAACTTGAAGATTTAAACGAAGAAAAAATACAACAATATATTGAAAAAATCAAGGAGAAAAAACCTAACCTTTCAAAATTTTCAGATGAAAAAATATTAAAATTAAATG